>JAYTHT010000460.1:0-3561 GCA_043732365.1 Novosphingobium sp.
CGGCGCGCCTCTGGCCCGGCGTCGATGCGGATACGTACCGGCACGCGCTGGACGATCTTGGTAAAGTTGCCGGTCGCGTTTTGTGGCGGAATCAGCGAGAAAGTGGCGCCGGTGCCCGGCGTAATGCTTTCGACGGTGCCATGGAATTGCACACCGGGCAGGGCGTCGACGTCGATCGTCGCGGGCTGACCCGGGCGCATCAGGCCGATCTGGGTTTCCTTGTAATTGGCCTCGATATAAATCGCCTGGACCGGCACGATCGTCATCAGCCGTTGGCCCGGCTGCACAAATTGCCCGATACGCACCGACGTCGAAGCCACTTGTCCGGCGACCGGCGCGGTGAGGCGCGTGGTGTTCAGATCGGTACGTGCGGCATCGGCCTGCGCGGTGGCGGATTCGATCTGGGCTTTGGTCTGGCGAAGCTGGGCACGCGCGGAGTCGAGTTTGCCGCTGGCGGCGACGAGCGCGGCCTGTTGCGCGGCGACGGTTGCGGCGGCTTTGTCGCGGCTGGATGCCATCTGGTCGAGCGTCTGTTTGGGCTCTGCGCCTGCGGCGACGAGCGGGCGATAACGCGTTACTTCACCGGTGTAATAGGACAGGTCGCGCTGCGCAGAGGTGACGGCGGCGCGCGCCTGCGCGATGCCGGCCTCACCCTCCACAATGCTGGCGGCGGTGGTTGCGCGGCCCGATTTGGCGACATCTTCCTGGGCGGTCGCCTGGGCTAGTTTGATGCGGTAATCGGTGGGGTCGACATCGACCAGCAGGTCGCCGGCCTTGACCGCCTGATTGTCCGCCACATTGACCGTGCGGATATAGCCCGAAAGTTTTGAACTGATGGTCACACCATCGGCTTTTATGTTCGCGTCGTCGGTCGACTGCACATATTGGCCGTGATCGAGGTAGCCGATATAGGCGTAAACGCCATACGCAGCGCCCGCCACCAGCGCGACAATCGCCACGCCGCGCAACAGGCGCCGGCGCCCAGGATTTCCGGCAGGATTTCCGGCGGAATTACCGGTTTTGGGCGGCAATGCGGTCGGGGAAGCGTCGGTCTGGGCGGTCATGGGGTATCCTGGTGGTGCGGAGATGAAATGTCACGGTACGATTGGGGTTCCGTATCCCGATGCCGATATAGCACACGCGAATTAATGGAACACTTTCGTTCTGTTTTTGGCAAGTGGCGAAATGGCCATCGGTTTTCAAGTGCAACTTAGTGAGCCGCGATTGCATTATTTGCAACACACGCCAATCGCCAAGCCAGTCCACTGATCGATAAACTAGATCAATCTGGGCGGAATTGATCATTGGAAATGCGCGGTCAGTGCGCCTATTTCGCGCTCATCGATTTCCATCCCCGGTCCCGCGAGGGCTGGATCCCTGTAATGGCCCGCAAGCGCCAAACCCCCTGAAGGACGTCCCCAGATCATGTCAATCGTTGGCAGCCCCATGAAATCTTTCGCGAACACCGCTTATCACCAGGGCACGTTCGTCGATGTGACACAAGCCGACATTGCCGACAAATGGGCAGTGTTTTTCTTCTACCCGGCCGATTTCACATTCGTGTGCCCGACCGAACTCGAAGACCTCGCCGGAATCTATCCTGAATTGCAGACGATGGGCGTTGAAGTGTTCAGCGTTTCCACCGACACGCATTTCAGCCACAAGGCATGGCACGACAGCTCGCCCGCGATCGGCAAGATCAATTTTTACATGCTGGGCGATCAGAACCACGATTTGTCGAACAGTTTCGGCGTGTTGCGTCATGGCGTTGGCCTGGCCGATCGTGGCACTTTCGTGGTCGATCCCGACGGCGTAATCCAGTTGGTCGAAATCAATCCCGAAGGCGTGGGCCGCAACGCTGCCGAACTGCTGCGCAAGATCAAGGCCGCCAAGTACTGGCGCGAACATCCCGGCCAGGTTTGCCCGGCCAACTGGGAAGAAGGTGGCGAAACGCTGTCGCCCTCATTCGATCTCGTCGGCAAGATCTGATTTAAGCAACCTCAGGCGTTCGCAACTGTCCCTGCGAACGCCGCCCTGCCACCGGGCGGCGGCATCCCCTCGTTTTGCCGCTGTCCGGCTCCTCATTTTTTCGCGGCGATCTTTCGCGCGGGGCCGGATTGGCTTTCGCCACCGGGATTTTGCGCCCTGAGTATCCGAACCTTTCCGCCCCGACGATCCTCTCATGAGTACTCGCTATGCCTCTTCTCGATGCCGCCACCACCGCCCAGCTCAAGGGTTATCTTGGCAATTTGCGCCGGCCGATCGAACTGGCGGCCAGCCTGGGTGACGATCCCAAATCATCGGATATGCGCTCGCTGGTCGAAGAAATCGCTGCGCTGTCCGACAAAGTGACCGCTCGGTTCGATGGCACCGACGCCCGCCGACCCAGCTTTTCGATTGCGGCAACGGGAACATCGCCTGGTGATGCCGCCCAAGTGACGTTTGCCGGCCTGCCGCTGGGCCACGAATTCACCTCGCTGACCCTGGCGCTACTCCATGTGGGCGGCCACCCGCCCAAGGAAGACGCCGAGTTGCTCGATCAGGCGCGCGCGCTCGATGGCCCGCTCCATTTTGAAACGTTTTTCTCGCTATCGTGCCAGAATTGCCCCGACGTCGTGCAGGCGCTGAACATGATTGCCGCGCTCAATCCGCGCGCCACTCATGTCGCGATCGATGGTGCGCTGTTTCAGGCCGAAGTCGATCAGCGCAAAATCATGGCGGTGCCGACGATTTTCCTGAACGGTGAACCGTTTGGCCAGGGCCGCATGGATCTGGCGCAGATTGTCGCCAAACTCGATACCGGATCGGTGGCCCGCGCCGCGGAAAAAATCGCTGCGAAAGAACCCTTCGACGTGCTTGTCGTCGGGGGCGGTCCGGCGGGCGCGGCGGCGGCAATTTATGCCGCGCGCAAGGGCATCCGCACCGGGGTCGTCGCCGAACGCTTTGGCGGGCAAGTGCTCGACACGATGGGCATCGAAAACTTTATTTCGATCTCAAAGACCGAAGGGCCAAGGCTGGTCACGCATCTGGAGCAGCACGTCAAGGATTACGATGTCGATGTGATCAACCTGCAAAAGGCAATCAAACTGACGCCCGCCAACGGGCCCGACAGCGGTGGTTTTGCGACGATCGAACTGGAAAGCGGCGCCAGCTTGCGCGCCCGCACCGTAATCCTGTCGACCGGCGCACGCTGGCGCCAGATGGGCGTGCCCGGTGAAGACGAATATCGCAACCGCGGCGTGGCCTATTGTCCGCATTGCGACGGCCCACTGTATAAAGGCAAGCGCGTCGCGGTGATCGGTGGCGGCAATTCGGGTGTCGAGGCGGCAATCGACCTCGCCGGGATCGTCGCGCATGTCACTTTGATTGAATTCGACAATCAGCTGCGCGCCGATGCCGTGTTGCAGGCCAAACTGCGCAGTCTGCCCAATGTCACGATCGAAGTGTCCGCATTGACCGCAGAAGTGCTAGGCAATGGCGAAAAAGTCGTTGGGCTGGTCTATCGCCACCGCGAAACCGGGGAAGATCACACTGTCAATCTCGACGGCATATTCGTCCAGA
>JAYTHT010000461.1:0-3561 GCA_043732365.1 Novosphingobium sp.
CGGATTGTGCGATAGACCATGCCCAACATGTCGAGCGGGCGGAACAATTGCGTCAGATAGCCCTGCACAAACACCAGCTGCCCGGCGGTATACCGGCCATGCCACCAACCGATCACGGTAAAGGCGAGTGCTCCTGCCATCAGCAGATTGATGATCAGCGCCTGGGCAATATTGAGCAGGGCCAGACTGTTTTCACTGGCGACGGCGGCATCGGCATAGGCGCCGGTGGCTTGCGCATAGCGGGCTTCTTCACGGCGTTCGGCGCCAAAATATTTGACCGTTTCATAGTTGAGCAGTGAATCAACCGCGCGCGACAGCGCCTGCCCATCGAGCCGGTTCATCTTTTCGCGCAAATGCGTGCGCCATTCGGTAATTGTGCGCGTCACCCAGATATAGGCGATTACGGCCAGCGCAGTCGCTGCCACCAGCCCCCAACCAAATGCGAACCAGAAAATTACCGCCACGCCGATCAGATTGAGCACGGTCGGCGCAATGTTGAACAACATGAAATACAGCATCGTATCGATGCTTTTGGTCCCGCGTTCGATCACTTTGGTCACTTCGCCGGTGCGCCGGGCGAGGTGAAACCGCATCGACAGCCGGTGCAGGCGGGCAAAGACGTGTTCGGCGAGTTTGCGCGTCGCATCCTGGCCAACACGTTCGAACACAAAGTTGCGAATGTTGTCGAACACAACCGCGACGAACCGCCCGGTCGAATAGGCCACCACGGTCAGCAGGACAAAAGTGATCGCGCGCGGACCCGCCACGTTCATCGCATCGACCGCCCATTTCAGCGCCAGCGGCAATGCCATCTGCACGGCGGTGGATAGCGCGACGAGTGCACTGGCCACCACGATCCGCCAGCGCAACGCCGGATTGTCGTGCGGCCATAAATACGGCAAAAACCGTTGTAGCGTGCGCCAGCCATCGTGCCGGGGCACAGGGCCAGTAGGGGCAATTTGAGCAGTTTCGGGAGGCATGATGCCGGACATAGGGATTTTGCCGCCAAATTCCAGTGCGGACCCTAGAAGCCGGACGGCGAGGCGGGCACCGCAAACAGAATACGGCGCCCGGCAAAATCGATCGCCACCCGGTGAAACAGCCGCAATTGCGCCATGCCCAGCAGCAAGGCGGGCCGCCGCCGTAGCCCCAGCCGTTCGAACGGCGGCGCGTCGATAAAGGCGATCGTGGTGTTGTTCAGCGTCAACCCGCCCAGCGTCAAAGTGCGCGCCAGACCCAGATCCGCCGTGACCTGTTGCCCGGTCACTGACACCAATTGCACGGTTTCGCGCGCATGCCGGCGGGCCAGTGCCGATGCCAGCGCGGCATTGCCAATCGAGGTGTCGGACCCGGTATCGATAACGATGGCAGTTTCAATGCCATCGATCAGCGCGTCGGTCAGGATCAATTGTCCGCTCTTGCGCCTGGCGCGGACGATGATGTCAAAGCCACGGTCACCGCCCAGTGTTTTTGCATCGCCAAGCAACATCCGGTTGCGATCGAAATCGAGCAGGATGCGCTGCCCCTGCAACCCGTCGAGCCCGATAATGCCGTCGGCGCCAATATCCTGCGCCTCCAGCACCGGCGAGGCCAGGTTGTACAAGCTGCGCTGGCCCAATGACAGCGAGGCGACCGCCACCATATCGACATCGTGCAGGCCCGCGATACCGACCAGACGGCCGCGCCCATTGGGGATCATGCCTAATTGCATGGCGACCGACCGCGCGACAACCGTGCGCTCTGCCCCGGTGTCGACCAGAAACGCAAACGGGCTGTGCAGGCCGGCCGCATTGGTGATCTCGACCGGCACAGTCATGCGATCATTGCCGTCACGGCCCATGTGGAGCACGTCATCGCTGGCGGTTGCGGGTTTTTCAGGGGCAGGCGCAATGCCTGCGGCGAAATGGCGCGTGGTGTCGGACATGGTGTCAGGCACGGTGTCGCGGTCCACGGGCGAGGATGCGACCACCGGTGCGGTCTTTCCGGATTCGGCGGCCTGGGCCATTGGTATGGCAATGATCAATGTCGTACCGGCAAATAGCGCGGTGCGGCCAAGGTATCCAGCACAGGCAGCGGCCGCACGCGTAGCGGCGGCGTGCATAGTCATGATCTTATCTCCCGGCGGCAACCGTACGCCTTTGTCGCAGGAAGGGCTACTTATTGCGCGGGGCAAGTTCCGCGCGGGGCCACTAATTGTGCGGGGCAAGTCCCGCGCGCAAAAATGCCGCCATCAGCGCGCGGTCTTCGCCATAATCATCCGGATCGAACCGGCTGGTGACGCCCCGGTCTTCTTTCCAGCTATTGGAAATGGCGGTCATATGCCGATAGGTGAATTCGCTATCGAGATGCCGGTTGTGGCGCGATCCGAACAGATTGTGCACCGACCAACTGGTGCGGAACGGATTGTGGCGCGCCGGGACTATGCACCATTTTGGTGGGCATTGGCGGGTTTCGGTGCGGTCGCGATGGATAAAATCGGCATGGCGGCACATGTCCTGGCGCACCGGATTGGGGCTGGCGGCGCTGATCCATTGGCCGGGAAACTTTATGAACCCATGGCGGGTCTGTTCGGTCGCGGCAAAAATCGAACGTCCGCGATCGGACAGCACCAATTCGTCGATATCGACATTCAACACGCTTTTGGCGGTGCGTAGAAAGCGCAGCCGCGCGTGTTGCATCGATCCGGTCTGGCAGAAATCGGAATCCCATGGGGCTTCCTGGCCATTGACTGCCCCCGCCATGCCGCCCTGCGGGCCATAGCGGAATGGCCATGATATGACGTGGATGACCATGGCGGGAAAAGCTGTGCGCAACCCGGCCTGCAATTCGGCGGCGGAATACAGGCTCGATCCGTTGTCGTGGATCAGCACCGCATCGGCGCCGTGTTCGGACTGGTAGAAACGCACCCAGTCGTGGATCCAGCGCGGCGCATTGTCCTTTGACAGCGTGTGAATGACGCGGCGACCGGCGAACAGCGGCGCCATGTCGGGCTGGATCGTCAGGCGATAAGTGCCGATCGGCCCAACCAGCGCCAGCGTGTCAGTCCCCGTCAGTGCCAGCGTGCCAGTATCGCTGCGCAACCAGATTTCGCCGCGTTTGTTGATGGAGATAGGACGCGCACGCCCAAACCAGCGACGATTGAGCGGGGCCGAGGCCAGCAGCGGGGCCAGCAAATTGAGAAACGGCGGTCCCTGCAACACGACATGGCCCGCGACGCGGTAGCAGTCGTAAAACAAGGTGTCCCAATCGAACCCGGCGTCATAAGCCGCATTGCGCAATGCGATCGGGCGCGGGCTGTCGCGCCGCAAGCCGCTGCCGGGATCAAGCAGAGTGCCAGACTGGCGGATCGGGGGCTCGTCGGTCACGCGGCGCGAAACCGTGTCGGGATGCAGCGGTGCAAGATCGGCACGCCCGACGCCAGCGCGAGAATTTCGCGCAGCACAGGATGACGCAGCAGCGCCAGCGATAGCAACCAGCACGCCACGCCCGCGCCCGATGCCAGCGTCAGTTCACACAGCGTGATCGCCGCGGGCGGTGCCCAAAACGCATATGTCAGCGCCA
>JAYTHT010000462.1:0-11466 GCA_043732365.1 Novosphingobium sp.
AGGCCGCCTGCAATAAGAACAAGCCCGGTTGCCGAAACTACGTCGGAACCCGCGCCATGGCGCTTTTGAACCAAACGGACCAGCTTCACTGGGTGAAGACGGTTTGCAGCCGGGAGAGCGGCCGCAGGCAAAGTGTCGGCAAAAGCGACTTGCGAAGTGACGAAGCCCAAACCGGCCAATGCTATGAGAGCGAAATTAACGGCTTTCATCAAAAACCTCCAAATTTTAGACTACTAATTACGACTACCACTTGGGTCTGAATGTTGCAACAGCGAAAAGACTGTCTGCATCGAAACGGACTGAAAAGGTGCTAGCGTTTTCAATGCTGTGGGGTAGCCAAAGTTCCCCCACGATCACACGATCAGTCGAATTTGGAGCAAAGTTATGATTTATAGGCCAAAGTATTCGCGATACCACGCGACAAAGGCGCGTACGCCGTCGGCCACGGGGGTTGACGGGGCATAACCGGTCAATTCGCGCAGCTGTGTCCCATCGGCCCAGGTGGCTGGGACGTCGCCCTTTTGCATGTCGAGATAATTGCGAATCGCCTTGCGACCGCACTCGCGTTCGATCGAATCGATAAAGTCGGTCAGCTTCACTTTGTCTGAATTGCCGATGTTCACTACACGGAACGGCGCCACGGGGCTAAGTGTGTCCCAATCAGGGATAGTGGCCGGATCATCGGTACGCACCGGCACCGCATCGATCAGCAGCCGAATTCCCCGCACCAGATCAGTGACGTACGTGAAATCGCGATACATTTCGCCGTGGTTGTAAACATCGATCGGCGTGCCCTCGAGAATCCCCTTCACGAATTTGTACAGGGCCATGTCGGGCCGTCCCCACGGTCCATAGACCGTGAAAAAGCGGAACATTGTCGTCGGCAAATTCCACAAATGCGCATAGCTGTGGGCCATGATCTCGTTCGACTTCTTGGTCGCAGCATAAAACGTCAGCGGGTGGTCGGTCTGCTGCTTTTCGCCATACGGCAGCTGTGTATTTGCGCCGTAAACCGACGATGTTGATGCCATCAGCAAATGGCCGACCGCAAATTCACGCGCACATTCGAGCACGTTAAAGGTGCCGATCAGATTGCTTTCGAGATACGATCGCGGATTTTCAAGGCTGTAGCGTACGCCCGCTTGCGCGGCGAGGTGGACCACGACGTCGGGGCGTTCGCGTTCGAACAGTGCGGCCAGTGCCGCCATGTCCTCCAGCCGCGCCTCATTGGCATTAAAATGGTTCGATTGCAACAACATGGTATGACGCCGCCGTTTCAGATTGACGTCATAATAGTCGGTCATCGCATCAAATCCGATGACGTCGAAGCCTTCGGCGAGCAGGTGTCGGCTAAGATGAAACCCAATGAATCCTGCCGATCCGGTTACAAGAACTTTGGGCAAAGATCAGACTTTCTCGTTGCAGTTCAAACAGGCGATCGACCAACATTGCGGCCATATGCACCTGTCATGTCATGGGTTGTCATGTCATAGGGATATTGACCGACCGTTAGCGACGCCCGCTTTTTTCCGGATCAAAACGCCCCGCTCTATGCAGATCAAAACGCCCCGATCTTTGAAGATCAAAACGCTTTGTCGTGAACCAGTACGCGGATGGTGCCCAAAATAATCTTCAGATCACGCAACATCGTCCACCCGTCGAGATATTCCAGGTCGGCCTGCAAACGGTGGGTCAGGTCGGTTTCTGTGTCGGTTGCCCCGCGCAAACCGCGCACCTGGGCCAGCCCGGTCAGGCCCGGTTTCAGCGAATGGCGCAGCAAATAGCGCGGATCGACTTCCCAGAAACGTTTGTTTCCGGCCAGTGAGCCGATCGCATGCGGGCGCGGGCCAACCAGACTCATGTCACCGCGCAGCACATTGATCAGCTGCGGCAATTCATCGATGCTGGTCCGGCGGATAATCTGCCCGATGCGCGTCACCCGGTCGTCATCGCGGCTGGCCGAACGCGCTCCCGCCTGGTCGAGCTGCTGTGTGCTCATCGATCGGAATTTGTAGATCCAGAACAGGCGGTTGTTGCGGCCCTGACGCTGTTGGCGAAAGAACACCGGGCCTTTGTCTTCAACCCGTATCAGGATCGCAACCGTCACCAGCAGGGGCATCAGGAACAGGAGCGCAGACCCGGCGGCCAGGATATCCATGCCCCGCTTGACCGCGCGGTCCTGCCGGCTGAGCGGACCGACCGAAACGACCAGCGTACCGAATGAATGGCAGCGGCGGGCGCCGACAACGCCCAGGCTATATACATCGGGATCGACAATCTCTCCGCTGACATTCGACCCTTTGAATATCATCGCCCAGGCAGCACGCCGTTCTGGCGGGCATGATACCAGCACACGGTCCATATTGGTCATGAACAGCCCGAGCTGATCGAGCATGTGCGGATCGCAGAAATCGGGTTTCAGATTGTGTTCGCGGGTTTGCACGGCCCATGCCCCGGGCACGCGGACCGGTGCGCCGCCATCATCGATGATCAACACGTTTTCCGCAGTAGGACCGCAACGTCTCAGCACAAATGGGCGCATCACGGTGCGAATGCTGGCAAGCACGATCGCTGCTGCCAAGACATTGAACCCCATCGACATACGTCCGACATCCAGCGGGCTGCGCGCCAGATAGGCCATGAAAATTAGTGCGGTAACAGTGCCAAGTAGCGAATAGACGACACGCGCCTGGGCAAATCGCGTCGAAATCAGTGCTCTGACCGAATACAGCCGCAAACTGAGCGCGATGGTCCAGAACACCGGAATGAACAGCAGCACCAGATCGGCCAGAATGCTGCGGTCGTTGGCCGTGGTCAGCGTCAGGCCGACTGACACGAACGCCACGGCAATACCAACCGCGTCAAATGCCATCAGCGCGAGATAGATTTGCAGGCGCCGCCGTTCCAGCGAAGGACCAAGTGGCAGGATGAACCGACGTTTGTCGCTCGTGCCCAAACCGCCGTCACGACCATCCTCGCGTGTCAGGACACTGGCACGACCGGTGCCCGGGCTGCTGGCGCTAGTTGTGGTCATGTCACCCCAGTGGATCTGTTGGCCGAAGCCCCCTCGAACCATGCCACGAACACTTCAAATCGTGGCGGCGAAATATTTTGCACCGCGTCAATTACGTAAGAATCCGATTCGGAGCAACCGCTCATTTTCTTTGGATCGGTCAATTCGTCTTGCACTGCACTCACCTCATCGGGTCTATATCACGTCTTGTCAGGGGCTGCGTGGTGGTCTGCTCTGTCAAACACACTACCACGATTGGATGGCTATTTGCCCCGTCCTTGATCTGTCCGCCATGGTGGCTCACTAAACACAGTCTTGTCCAGCCACGCGCGCCGCACAGAATCGGACTGTCTCGAAATAGGCCAGACCCGGGCATCGTGCCGTAACGCGATGCACTTTGGCTAATCATCACACCAGGCGAACCAATAACAACAGTCATTGTGCTTTGGTTAGCGTTGTGCGGATGCCTGCGGATTGCGGGTTTTTTGCATTCGTAATGGAGCAATTCACGCAAAACGGAGTGTCGTAGTCAACGCATGTGGTGCGCGAATCACAGACGCGGCAGGCACTGGAACCAATGGCCGTGCGGTTTTGCAGCCCGCGATGAGCGCGCCAATCAACGCGCAGCAGCGCGCGCGATTTCTGCCAGCGCCTGTTGCAACCGCAATTGCGCGCCCACACTGTCGGTCAGCATGGCGCGGTGGAGCGACGCGAGGCGGCGCAACAGGCGGTCCAGCCGCGCACCCCGCCATTTGTGCAGTTGCAGCATAAGATCGGGTTTGTCCTTGAAGAAAATGCGCTTCGCTTGCGCTTCGTGTTCAAGAAAGGCGTTCACGTTGCCGCCAGGTCCCAGCCGCGCGGCAAGTTGCGCCAATTGTACCGCGCGCCGTTCAAACGCCAGCAGCAGCCCGACCGGATTGATGTCGCCCGACGCGAGCCGGGGCAATTCGTGTTTGAGCCGGTCGGCCGACCCACCCAATGTGGCATTGACGATCGGCGCCATGCTGTCATCTCCAGCCTGCGTGCCGATCGCGGCCAGATCTTTGCCCGCCACAGTCTTTGGCGTTTCCGGGCTGGCGTCGAGATACAGCCCCAGCTTTTCGATCTCGCTGCGCGCGATCCGCGTGTCGAGCCCGGCCGCCAGCGCGATCTGTTCGGCCAGCGGCCCGGTCAGACGCAACCCGACGGCATCGGCGCTGTTGCGCACCGCCTCGGCCACCGTTTTCAGATCGGGGGGATAGAATATGGTGACCAGCGCGTCATCGCGATCGGTCAGCAGTTTGGCGACCCGCGATTTGTCGGTTGCGCCACTGGCGACAATCAACACTGGCCAGCCGGGTACGGTATCGGCGATCAAACCGGCGATGGCATCGAGTGCCTCATCGCCCGCCATCGCCATGCGAATCACGCGTTTGTCACCAAACAGCGATGTCGATCGTGCTTCGTCAGCCAGCCGCACAGGATCGCGTTTCAAATCCGCGCCGGTGAATTCAACCAGTTCGGCTTCGCCCAGCTTGAGCATGACGCGCGCGGCCGCATCGCCCGCCCCGGCTTCATTGGCGCCGCAGAAATAAAACACACGGATTTTGTGTAGCGATCGTTCAACCAAGCCGGCAAACGTCTTGGCTGTGGCCTTCATGGCTGTCTGGTCAGGCCAGGCTTTTGGCGCAACCGGCTGGCAATGCGGGTCACGATCTGGTTGGCGATATCCTGGCTAAGGTTTTCCTGCGCGGTCTGTTCGGCCGCGATCACCGCGTATTCGCTGTTCACGATGTCGATCCCGGCATCGACGTCGGCGGTGTCATCCAACACGATCGCGCCTGTATTCAGATCAACCAGTTGATAGCGCGCGCGCATCACACGACGTTCACGGCTGACCGAATCGTCAGATTGCACGATCATTCCGGTCAGTCTTTCATCCAGTCGGACGTCAAGCCGATAGCGTGCTTCGCTTTTGCCCGCCGCGCCCAGTCGGTCGGTCAGCGCATTGCGCACCAGATAACCCGCTTTGCCCTCGATTGGCGAAATCACGACCGCGCTGATCGCGCGTCCGACTTCGCCCGACGCGCCGCCGGCATACATCGGTTGCAACCCGCACGATGCGAGCGTTGCTGCGGCCAGCGCCCCAGTCAGCGCCAAAGTCAGCGCGCGCCATACCATGGGCTTAGGCGACAAGATTCACCAACCGGTCGGGCACTACGATCACCTTTTTGACTTCTGCGCCATCGAGCGCACGCTGCACTTTTTCAGAGGCCAGCGCCATCCGTTCAAGATCGTCGCGCGATGTCCCTTTGGCAACGGTCAATGTGTCGCGCAATTTGCCTTTGACTTGCACCGCTACCGTCACTTCGTCCTCGACCAGCAGCGCCGGATCGACCAGTGGCCATGCGGCATCGGCAATCAGGCCCTCCCCGACCGACGCCCAGGCCTCTTCGGCCAGATGCGGCATCATCGGCGCGATCAGCAGCAGGACAGCACGGATTGCCGCGCTACGATCGGCCGACGGCGCGGCCTTGTCGATCGCGCCAGTCAGCTCGTAAATTCGTGCGATGGCCTTGTTGAAACCCAGCGCTTCAATGTCGGACGCCATCGCGTGAATGGTCTGGTGCGTTTTGCGCGCGATCGCCTTGTCTTCGCCGGTCGCGGCGGCATTATATTGCGCAAACAGTCGCCACAGCCGTTGGACATAGCGGGCACAGCCCTCGATCCCGGCTTCGGACCATGGTAAATCTCGTTCGGGCGGGCTGTCCGACAGCATGAACCAGCGGATCGCATCGGCGCCGTATTTCGCCACGATCTCGTCAGGATCGATCACGTTCTTTTTCGACTTCGACATCTTGATGACGCGGCCGATTTCGACCGGGGCACCATCGCTGCGCAACGCCGCGCGATCGCCGCTGCGTTCGACCTCGGCGGGGGTAAAATACACCGGCTGGCCATTTTCAGGATTGCGCCGTTGATATGTCTCGTGCGTCACCATCCCCTGGGTGAACAGGCTGGCAAAGGGTTCGGTTATTTCGATCAGCCCGATATGCGCCAGCGCGCGGGTCCAGAACCGCGCGTACAGCAAATGCAGGATCGCGTGTTCGATACCGCCGATATACTGTTCCACCGGCAGCCATTGCGCGATCACTGCCGGGTCAAACGGGCGGTCTGCGGGCTGGCTGGCAAAACGCAGGAAATACCACGAGCTGTCGGCAAATGTGTCGAGCGTATCGGTTTCGCGCCGCGCCGGATGCCCACATTGCGGACAATCGACGTGTTTCCAGGTCGGATGGCGCGCAAGTGGATTGCCCGGTACCGAAAAATCGACGTCGTCGGGCAATATGACCGGCAGTTGCTTTTTGGGCACCGGCACCACGCCGCACACTTCGCAATGGACGAACGGGATCGGCGTGCCCCAATACCGCTGACGCGAAACGCCCCAATCCCGCAGGCGCCACACCGTCTTGCCCTCGCCCCAGCCTTCGGTCTGGGCCTGCGCAATCACGGCCGCTACGCCTTGCGCGACGGTCATGCCATCGAGGAACGCCGAATTGACGATAATGCCGTCGCCCGCTTCGGCTGCATTGCCAAAAGGCGCCTGTGCAGCGTCGGCACTTGCGGCAACCACGCGCACAATCGGCAGGTAGTATTTGCGGGCAAAGTCAAAGTCGCGCTGGTCGTGGCCAGGCACCGCCATGATCGCGCCGGTGCCATAATCCATCAGCACAAAATTGGCGATGTAAACGGGTAAGTCTTCGCCAGTGAACGGATGGCGCGCGGTCAGCCCGGTGTCAAAACCGAGCTTTTCGGCGGTTTCCAGCTCGGCCGCGGTTGTCCCGCCCTGGCGGCACATCGCGATGAAATCCTGTGCGGCGGGGTTATTGACGGCAACACCTTGCGCGACCCGATGTTCGGCCGCAACCGCGACAAAGGTGGCGCCAAAGATCGTGTCGGGCCGCGTGGTATAGACGTCGAGCGGGTCGCCGCTGGACAGCGCAAAACTGAATTGCAGCCCCTGGCTTTTGCCGATCCAGTTTTCCTGCATCAGCCGGACTTTTTCGGGCCATTTGTCGAGCGTGCCCAGGCCGGTAAGCAAATCCTCGGCAAAGGCGGTGATTTTCAGGAACCACTGGTTCAGCTTGCGTTTTTCAACCAGCGCGCCCGAGCGCCAACCGCGTCCATCGATCACTTGTTCGTTGGCCAGTACGGTCTGGTCGACCGGGTCCCAGTTGACCGCCGATTCCTTGCGATAAACGAGGTCGGCTGCGTAAAGGTCGAGGAACAGCGCCTGTTCCTGGCCGTAATAGTCGGGTTCGCATGTCGCCAGTTCACGGCTCCAGTCGAGCGCAAAGCCCAGCCGTTTTAATTGCGATTTCATCGTCGCGATATTGTCACGGGTCCATCGGCCGGGATGCACACCGCGTTCCATCGCGGCGTTTTCGGCAGGCATGCCAAAGGCGTCCCAGCCCATCGGATGCAGGACTTCGAACCCGCGCATCCGTTTATAGCGCGCGAGCACGTCGCCCATCGTGTAATTACGCACATGGCCGATATGGATGCGGCCCGATGGATATGGAAACATTTCCAACACATAGCTGCGCGGTTTGGCCGACGCGTCGTCGGCATAAAATGTCTCGGCGTCGTCCCACGCCTTTTGCCAGCGGATATCGGCGGTGGCGGGATCGTAACGGTCTGCGGTCATGACAGCCCTCTACGCGAGACGCGCCCCAAAGCGCAACGCACGTTCTTGGAGTCTGATTCGAAACGCGCGAAAGTGCCGGGATCAATACCCCAAAACGCAAGTTTCGGGTCAGACATGCAAGTCAAAGCCTATCCGCGTATCGTCCTGCGCCGCAGATCGCGGGCACGCGTCAGGATCACGTCTTCCAGTTTCTGCACGGTGGCAGCTTCGACCGGGGCATCGATCCATACGTCGCCATGTTGCAACACCTGGCGGCTCGCGACGACGCGCACGGCATCGGCGCGCAGATCCTGATCGAGAATGGACACGGTCACTTTGACGCGCTCACCCGGATTTTTCGGATTGGCGTACCAGTCGGTGACGATCACACCGCCATTGCTGTCGGTCTGGAGCAGCGGCATGAACGACAGCGTGTCGAGCGTCGCGCGCCACAGATAGGCATTGACGCCGATCGTGGTGACTTTGCTTGGCGCGAGCACGGCGACTTCGTGAAGTTTCTTTTTCGACTGATGGCGGTGATGCGTACATGCGCCGAGCGAGACGACAAGCGCGCCGACAGCAAGCGTGCGTACCGCGGCGCCACCTAGAAAACCGGGGGCCAGGAAACCGGGAGTTTGCAGGGAATTTATCATCTTGGCGCTCAACGTCACTGTAAATCCTGTCTTTGCCGGTGCCAGGCGTACGCAAAAGCGGATACCTGGCAACAAACCAAACGGCCGATCGGTCACTATCCCTTCGCCGCATATTGCACCTTGGCAAGGCGCGCCATAGCGGGGCTGGACCGACCTGCACCGTTTCGTGCACAGCCTCTAACACTCTGTCGCCACTGGCGGCAAGCGCATTGCGGTTGTTCGAAACATGCAACAGCGCGGGGTGGTTTTGGGGCGGGGCTGTGGGCTGAATGCAACAGTCTTACAGGAAGCGTCGGTTTCGGCTTTGACCACTGGAAACAATTGGATCTGCGGTATACATAGCACTCAGACGGAATGCAGCCGATGGCGGCGGCGTTCCAGCGATGGCAGGTTTTGATGCTGACACAGCGCATGCCGGACCTGTCGCACCAATTGAGAACGGATTGACGAGCATGCGAGCGAACGGGGGCAAAACCAGGAAAAGCGGCGTTCTGCGCCAGTTTCTGCGTGCGCCCGTGATCAGCGCGGTCTGTGTACTGGCTTCCGCGTTGGTCGCCCCGACCGTCGTTAACGCATTTTCCAACGGCAGCGAATCAGCGGCCGGCACCGGGGTGGTCAGCCTGGCCGCACGGGGTGGCCTGGGCTCGTTTACACCGGCTTCGATCGACCCCAGACTCGCCGCGCAAGTGTCGATGCGTGCCTCGTCGCTCGGTAAACTGTTTCGCTTTACCCCTGCGGGCATGGATAGCCGTCCCGATCGCGCAGTGACGGTTGCAGTGCGACTGCCCGATGCGCATGGCCGTTTGATCGGCACGCATTCTGCGCCGACTGAGGCGGGTGCTGGTTTTGCGGCGGTACGGATTACGCCGGTCGCCTATAATCTGGGTATGGCGCGCGGCTATCAAAGCTTTGCGCTGCCCCCGCCGGTTCAGATCCATGATATGGCACACGACAACGCCGAAGTGCGCGCTTATTCGATTACGCCGCAGCAGAGTGATGCAGCCGGGCCTTCACCACGGCTGGAGCCCAGTGTGACCCTTGACGATCGCAGCGCACCGGGCCGCGCGCCGCGTACGCTGGGTACCCAAGGCGACTATCAGGTCAATATGGGTGGCAGCTATCGCCTGATCGGCAATCTGGATGTGACAGCGGGCATGCGTTATTCGACCGATCGTGATCGGTTGCGCGCGTTGACCGATCATCGTCAGGACAACCAGGCGCTGTATGTCGGGACGCAGTTCCGCTTCTGATTCGGCGTGACCTGAGCGGCGCGGATTGCGCGCCGATTTTCCACCACTACTGACGACTTGGCAGCGCAGCATAGCCAGCGTGATCTGCGCCGTTTTTACGCCTTACCAACACATACCAATGCGGACTTGTGCCCTTGCCGTGCGCCCACCTTGGCCGTACCGTAGCGACGGGAATGGATGAGGCGTTAAAAGCAGAGGATCTGAAATGGCGCGTGTTGCAATTGTGACCGGTGGAACCCGGGGCATTGGCGAAGCAATCAGCATGGCTTTGAAGGCGCAGGGACGCCTGGTAGTCGCCAATTATGGCGGCAACGCTGCCAAAGCGCAGGCGTTTACCGATGCGACCGGCATTGCGACGGCACAATGGGATGTCGGCGATCATGAGGCGACGCTGGCCGGGGTGGCCGCAATTGCCGAAAAATATGGCCCGGTCGATATTGTGGTCAACAATGCCGGGATCACGCGCGACGCGGTGCTCCACCGGATGAGCTATGACGACTGGAACGAAGTCATGCGCATCAACCTGGGGGGCTGTTTCAATCTGGCCAAAGCGACATTTCCGGGCATGCGCGAACGCGGCTGGGGCCGGATCGTCAATATCGGATCGATCAACGGGCAATCCGGGCAATATGGCCAGGTCAATTATGCTGCGGCAAAATCAGGTATCCACGGCTTTACCAAGGCGCTGGCGCAAGAAGGCGCCAAATTCGGCGTGACTGTCAATGCGATCGCGCCGGGCTATATCGATACCGACATGGTCGCAGCGGTGCCGGCGCAAGTGCTGGAAAAGATCGTGGCAAAGATCCCGGTGGGCCGGTTGGGCCAAGCCGAGGAAATTGCGCGCGGGGTCGCCTTTCTGACGTCCGAAGATGGCGGTTTTGTCACCGGATCGACGATGTCGATGAATGGCGGGCAGCACATGTATTGATCCAGGCGGGGAAGGTAACTTGACCGAATTTTACCACCCGCCAGTCAAACGCTCGGTCGAAATCGCCGGGCACAAAACCTCGATCAGTCTCGAACCGTTGTTCTGGAACTGGTTGCGCGCGGTTGCAGAGGCAGAAGGGCTGCCGATCAACGCCCTCGTCGCGCGGATCGACGCCGAACGCATCGCCGCGCCAACCCCGCCAGGTCTGGCCGGCGCCATCCGGATCTGGCTGGTTGCGCGAATCCTGAGCTAAAGTCAGTCGCTGCCGACGCGTTCCACGTCGGCACCGATCAGCGCCAGCTTTTCTTCCAGCCGTTCATAGCCGCGGTCGAGGTGATAGACGCGGTGCACATTGGTTTCGCCTTGCGCGGCCAAGCCCGCGATGATCAGGCTCATCGATGCGCGCAAATCGGTGGCCATGACATCGGCGCCGATCATGTGACCGACGCCGTGGACGATCGCGGTGCGACCTTTGGTCTCGATCCGCGCGCCCATCCGGTTCAATTCTGGCACATGCATATAGCGGTTTTCAAAAATTGTTTCGGTCAGCACCGATGATCCTTTGGCCATGCACAGCATGGCCATCAGTTGTGCCTGCATATCGGTGGCAAAACCGGGATAAGGCGCGGTCGACAATGTGACCGGGCGAATCGCGCCATTGGCAGCGACATGCACGCCGCCGCGCACTTGTTCGACATGAATGCCTGCATCGGTCAGCGATTGCACCGTCGCCGCCATATCCTCGATCCGCGCACCAGTCAGCACGACATCGCCGCCGGTGATCGCCGCGGCACAGGCATAGGACCCGGCCTCGATACGGTCGGGCATGACCATGTATGTCGCCCCGTGTAGCCTGGGCACGCCGTGGATAGTCAGGTCGGAACTGCCGATGCCCTCGATTTGTGCGCCCATCGCGACCAGCAATTTGCACAAATCGGCAATCTCGGGTTCGCGCG
>JAYTHT010000463.1:0-3551 GCA_043732365.1 Novosphingobium sp.
GCCTGTGTCGGGGTATTCCGGATTGAGGCGTGCGGCGTGCAATTGTTCGAAACGATCGAAGGCAGCCATTTCACCGTGCTGGGCATGCCGTTGCTGGCGATCCTGACCGCGTTGCGCAACGCCGGAGAATTGCTGGCATGAATATGGCCTATGCTGAAGTGATTGGTGATCCGGTCGCGCAATCGAAATCGCCTGCGATCCATGGGTATTGGCTCGAACAGCTCGGTTTGGCGGGCGAATATCGCGCCGCGCATGTCACCAGCGCGGGGCTGGCAGACTATCTCGCCGCCCGCCGGCGCGATCGCGACTGGCGTGGGTGCAATGTGACGATGCCGCACAAACAGGCCGTAATCGCGCTGATCGACCGGCTCGATCCGCTGGCGGCGCGGGTCGGTGCGGTTAATACGATCGTCCCCGAACACGGCGAATTGGTCGGGTACAACACCGATGTGCCAGGGTTTCTTGAACCGTTGCGGCCCTGGCTCGCGCAAACGCACCTGTTTCGTATGGCACGGGTGCTGGGCGCCGGTGGTGCGGCGCGGGCGATTGTCACCGCGTTAACCGACGAAGCGATTATGGTTGTACTGGCCGCGCGCGATCGCGCCAAAGCCCGGGTGTTGCTTGATGGGATTGACCCCACTGGCGAACACCATGTGGCTGATCTCGTGCATTTTGCCGCGCCGACCGACTTTGTTTTTGATGATCGTGCCGGGTGTTTCGACCTGATCGTCAATGCCACCGCGCTGGGCATGGTCGGCCAGACGGAGTTGGCGTTTGATCTGTCGCACGCGCCGCCGGGGGCCGTGTTTTATGACATCGTCACCAGCCCTGTCGATACCACGTTCTTGCGCGCTGCACGCGCGGCCGGGTTTCGCACAATCGACGGATTGGCGATGCTGTTTGGACAGGCAGACCACGCATTCCGGCTTTTTTTTGGGGCGCAGCCGCCGCGCGGCGCTGCCGATCTGGACTTGCGCGCCAGGCTGACGGCATGACCGGCCGCCCGTTCATGCTCGGCCTGACCGGTTCGATCGGCATGGGCAAATCGGCGGTGGCACAAATGTTGCGCGCACTGGGTGTCCCAGTGTTCGACGCCGATGCCGCGGTTCACTGCTTACAAGCGGCAGGCAGCCCGTTATTGCCGGTGATTGAGGCAGAATTTCCGGGCAGCACCGGGCCCGATGGCGTGCGCCGGCCTGAACTGGGCGCCCAGGTATTTGGCGATCCGGCGGCACTGGCCCGGCTGGAGGCGATCATGCACCCCGCCGTTGCCCGGCAACGCGCCAAATTCCTGCAACAACACAGCCACGAAACCCTCGTCGTGCTCGATATTCCGCTGTTGTATGAACGGGCTGGCTCACAAGCGCTGGACGCGGTTGCGGTGGTGTCTGCCCCGGCGGCGATGCAGCGCGATCGCGTGATGGCCCGTCCCGGCATGACCCAGACGAAATTTGCGCAAATCCTGGCGCTGCAAGTGCCTGATGCGCAAAAGCGTGCGCGCGCCGACCATGTCATCGATACCGGCGTGGCATTGGACCAGACTGCGCACGCGGTCGATGTGTTGGTCACGGCCTTGCGGATGAAAAATTGCACAACGGATTTGGACTGAAATCCGTATACGGCTGTTTTCCGTTTAAAATGAGCAAATTTGGGGGAGTCCGAAATTTGCGAGCATGCCTTGTCAGCACGCGCGCGCAGGTCCATCGTTCATCAAATGCGCGAGATTATCTTCGATACCGAAACAACGGGCTTCGACCCCAAAAATGGCCACCGCCTGGTCGAGATCGGCTGTATCGAAATGGTCAACCGCGTCGCTACCGGCGCGGTGTTCCACGCCTATTGTCACCCCGAACGCGATATGCCGGCCGAGGCCGAGGCGGTCCACGGATTGTCGATCGCGTTCCTGTCTGAGAAACCGAAATTTGCCGAACACGCGGCGGGCCTGATCGAGTTTCTGGGTGATGCGCCGCTCGTCGCGCACAATGCGGCGTTCGATTTCGGGTTTCTCAATGCCGAACTGGGTGCGATCGGTTGGGACGCAATTGCGCTCGATCGCATGGTCGATACGATCGCGATTGCCCGGCGCAAACATCCTGGCGCCAAACTCAGCCTGGATGCGCTGTGTTCGCGCTATGGCATTGATCGCAGTCACCGCACAAAGCATGGCGCGCTGCTCGATGCTGAACTGCTCGCGCAACTGTATGTCGAATTGCTCGGCGGCCGGCAGATTGGGCTGGAGTTGGCTGCCGATGGTCCAGTCCCTGGTATCGGTCCGGTCTCTGGTATCGGTTCTGTCTCTGGAACAATGCAGTCGCATCAGGAGTTTACCAGTTCCCCAGCTCATCTGGCTATTGCCGATCTGGCCAGTTCCGGCCAGACTATCCGAACCTTACGCTCGCCCAGGCCCCACCGCCCGAGCGATGCGGAACTGGTCCACCATGGCCAATTCATGGCGGGATTTGAAGATCCACTCTGGACCCGCGCCTGATATACGCAGGGCCAGGTGGGCACTCTTGTAAATAGAGGAACTGACACATGGATATTCGCGTTTCGGGACATCAGGTCGACGCCGGCACCGCCTTTGAATCGCACGCGCAGGAGCGGCTGGCGACGATCGTTGACAAGTACTTCTCGCGCGCACTGTCCTCGCAAGTCACGCTGGGCAAAGCGCCGCATGGCGGATTTCGCTGCGATATTGTCACCCACGTAGCCCAGGGGCTGATTCTCAAAGGCAGCTCGATCGCGCAAGACGCGCACCAGGCGCTCGACCAGTCGGCCGAAAAAATCGATCGCCAGCTCAGTCGTTACAAGCGACGGATAAAGGACCGGCATGAAAACACCGTCCATGCCCGCCGCCTGGATGAGGTCAACCTGTTGGGCCAGATCATAACGATCGAAGACGCAGGTTATACCGTGTTTGCCGAGCCGGGAATTGACGAGGAACCCGCCGATTCGCCGCTGGTTATCGCCGAAACGCGGGTTGATGTGCCGAATGCGACGGTGTCGGACGCTGTGATGATGCTCGATCTGCGCAACACCAACGCGCTGCTGTTCCAAAACGCGGGAACCGGTACGCACAATATGGTCTATCGTCGCGGTGACGGATCTATCGGCTGGGTTGAACCCAAGAAATAAGTGATTGTTCATCAAGACGGCACCGTCACGTTTTCCTGCTTGCCATTCCAATTCAGGCGCCGACGCAAGTATTCCGATGGGCGCTCGGGCAGGAGATCGGGCAGGTTGCCGTCTTTGAATTTCTGTCGCGAATTCCGCCAAACAACACCTTGCACAAGCGGCCGCTATACACCCCGCGCAAACGCCATTCGCCGCTTGCACCATGGTCAAATGAAGCGCATTGCGCCGACGACCTTGACGCCGGGCGCCTTGACCCTGGTTAACTTGACAGGCCCTGTCGGGCCAATGGTAATGTTTTTGCAATGAGCGCGCTTTTTTCGATTGATCAGCAGGCAGTTTGGGTGATCCGCGCGGATTCGAAAGCGCAGATTCTGACGACGCTCGCCGCATGTTTTGCCGATGCATATGCGCTTGAA
>JAYTHT010000464.1:0-11429 GCA_043732365.1 Novosphingobium sp.
CGCGCCGCCGGGGCCGACATCATCCTGGGCAATACCTACCATCTGATGCTGCGCCCGGGCGCCGAACGTATGGCGCGCCTTGGCGGGTTGCACAAATTCGGCGGCTGGGACCGCCCGATCCTGACCGATAGTGGCGGGTATCAGGTGATGAGCCTGTCCGGCTTGCGCAAAATCACCGAGGACGGCGTGACTTTCGCCAGCCACCTCGACGGGTCGCGCCATATGCTCAGCCCCGAACGGTCGATGGAAATCCAGCGCCTGCTCGGGTCGGACATCGTGATGTGTTTCGATGAATGTCCAAAAATCGATCAGCCGCGCGATGTGATCGCCCGATCAATGGAGATGTCGATGCGCTGGGCCCGGCGCAGTCGCACTGCATTTGATGCAGGCGGCGACCACGCGGCGGCTTCTGCATTGTTCGGCATTCAGCAGGGCGGGCTGGACGAACGGTTGCGTGCGGAAAGTGCGGGCGCATTGGCGGCGATCGGGTTTGACGGTTATGCGATCGGCGGGCTTGCGGTGGGCGAGGGGCAAGAGGCGATGTTCGCCACGCTCGATTTTGCGCCCGGACAATTGCCCGACCACGCGCCGCGCTATCTGATGGGCGTGGGCAAACCCGACGATCTGGTCGGCGCGGTCGAGCGCGGGGTCGACATGTTCGATTGCGTGCTGCCGACGCGATCGGGCCGCAATGGTCAGGGTTTTACGTGGCACGGCGCGGTCAACATCCGCAACGCGCGCCACGCCGAAGACAGCGACCCGATCGACCAGCGCTGCGCCTGCCCGGTCTGCGCCAGGTACAGCCGCGCGTATCTGCACCATTTGCACCGGTCGGGTGAAATGCTGGGCGCGATGCTGCTGACCGAGCATAACCTCTGGTTTTACCAGCAATTGATGGCCGCTATGCGCGCCGCGATTGCCGAGGGGCAATTTGCCGGGTTTGCCGCGCAATTCCGGCGGGACTATTTCGACCGGTAAATTGGACCGGCGTCGGCGCTTGCCTGGGCATGGGGGCAGCGCCAACACAAAAAAAGGCGGGGTTGCCCCCGCCTTTTTCGTAGCTTGGCAATGACGCCCGCTGATCAGCGCGAATAGAATTCGACGACCAGGTTGGGTTCCATCTTCACCGGATAGGGTACTTCGTCCAGCGTCGGGACGCGGACGAACGTTGCCTTGTCGGCTTCGCCCGAAACATATTCGGGGATGTCGCGTTCGGGCAGGGTCTGGGCTTCGGCAACGAGCGCCATTTCCTTGGCCTTGGTGCCCAGGCTGATCACGTCGCCAGGGCGCACGCGGCGGCTGGCGATGTTGCAGCGGATGCCGTTGACACGGATGTGGCCGTGGCTGACGATCTGGCGTGCCGAGAAAATGGTCGGCGCAAACTTGGCGCGGTATACCACCATGTCGAGGCGCTGTTCGAGCAGGCCGATCAGGTTCTGACCGGTATCGCCCTTCATCCGCGACGCTTCCTGGTAAGTCGCCTTGAACTGCTTTTCGGTTACGTCGCCATAATAGCCCTTGAGCTTCTGCTTGGCACGCAGCTGAATGCCGAAATCCGACACTTTGCTTTTGCGACGCTGACCATGCTGGCCCGGACCATAGCTACGCCGGTTGACCGCGCTCTTGGGACGGCCCCAGATGTTTTCACCCATACGGCGATCAAGTTTGTACTTCGAAGTCTTACGTTTCGACACGCAAGGTTCCTTTCATTTGCGTGAGAGCGCGGCGCGATTGCCATTGCCCTCTTTCAAGACCCGGCTTCGCACCATGACACCGAAATGCGCCATGCGGCCTCCGCTTCACCGAGTTTGCGGGGCCAATCGGACCTTGTTCCGGCCAGCCATGGCTGCCGGGGTTCGCGTGGAAGGGCGCGCATGACCAGACTTGGGGCCAGATGTCAAGTTTGCTGCCTTGGAAGACCCCGCCGGACTGGGAGGATCTAGCGGGGTTTGCGGCTGATCGTGGTCAGGACGCCGCGGATCGTGCGCATTTCGTAGTGGTTCCACGCGGCCTTGGTGAAGATCGAACGCAACGTGCGGCGCGTAGTGGCGGCGCGGATTTCGGGTTCGAAATAGCCGAGCGGTTCCAGCAAGGTGGTCAACTGGTTGAACATACCCTCGAATTCGGCCTGGGGGGCTGGGGGCAGGATGTCCTCGATCGGCGGCTGGACCAGGTCTTGGTGCTTTGACCATTCGTACGCGCACAAAATCACCGCCTGCGCCAGATTGAGCGAGCCGAATTCGGGGTTGATCGGCACGGTGATGATCGTGCGCGCTAGCGCCACGTCTTCGGTGTCCAGGCCCGATCGTTCGGGGCCGAACACGATTGCGCTTTTCGCGCGGGCCGCGACAATCGCGTTGGCGGCGGCTTCGGGGGTCAGCACCGGTTTGGTCACGCCGCGTTTGCGAACCGTCGTGGCATAAACGTGCGAGCAGTCGGCGACCGCGTCGGCCAGCGTGTCATAGACCTTGGCGTCGGCAATGACGCTATCGGCGCCCGCCGCGGATGGCCCGGCGGACGGATTGGGCCAACCGTCACGCGGCGCGACCAGCCGCAGCTCGGTCAGGCCGAAATTGAGCATCGCGCGCGCCGCTTTGCCGATATTCTGGCCCAGTTGCGGGCGGACGAGTACAATAATCGGTGCCGGCGTGTCCGAATCTGGCCCGGTCACGGGTGGCCCACCTCACGCACGGTGCTAGCAAATTCTTCGAAATCGCGCGCTTCGGTGAAATCGCGATAGACGCTGGCAAAGCGGATATAGGCGACGCTGTCGACCTGGCGCAGCGCGTCCATGACCGTTTCGCCGATCAGTTTCGACGGTACTTCGCTTTCGCCCAGCGTTTCGATCTGGCGCTGAATGCCGGTGACCAGCTGGTCCAGCCGTTCCTGATTGATCCGCCGTTTGCGGCAGGCGAGCGTGACCGACTGTTCGATTTTGGCGCGGTCGAACGGTTCGCGGCGGTCGTCGGATTTGATCACCATGACTTCACGCAATTGCACGCGCTCAAATGTGGTGAACCGCCCGCCGCACCCTTCGCAGGCCCGCCGCCGGCGGATCGAGGTGTTATCCTCGCTCGGCCGGCTGTCTTTTACCTGGCTGTTATCATGGGCACAAAACGGGCAGCGCAAAACTTCACATCTCCGGATAGATCGGGTGGGCGGCGCACAATTCGGCGACTTTGTCGCGCACGCGCTGTTCGATCTGGCCATCGCCTTCATCGCCATTGCGCGCCATGCCCTCGACGACTTGTGCAATCAATTGGCCAACCACGCGAAATTCTTCCTCGCGAAAGCCGCGCGTTGTCGCGGCCGGGGTGCCCAGGCGAATGCCCGATGTGACGAACGGCGAACGTTTGTCAAACGGCACCCCGTTCTTGTTGCAAGTCAGCCACGCGCGATCGAGGCCTTTTTCGGCCGCTTTGCCGGTGACGTCCTTGACCGTCAGATCGGCCAGCATCAGGTGATTGTCAGTACCGCCCGACACGATCGCGATTCCCTGGTCTTGCAAACTGTCGGCCAGCGCGCGCGCATTGGCGACCACTTGATGGGCATAGGCCTTGAATTCGGGGCGCAGCGCTTCACCAAATGCAATCGCTTTGGCGGCGATCACATGGACCATTGGTCCGCCTTGCAGGCCTGGAAACACCGCCATGTTGAATTTCTTGGCCAGCACTTCGTCATTGGTCAGGATCACACCAGAGCGTGGCCCACGCAGCGATTTGTGCGTGGTCGTGGTCACGACATGGGCATGGGGAAACGGCGATGGATGCGCGCCGCCTGCGACCAGCCCCGAAATGTGCGACATGTCGACCAGCAGGTAGGCGCCCACTTCGTCGGCAATCGTGCGAAATGCTTCAAAATCCCATAGCCGCGAATAGGCAGTGCCGCCTGCGATAATCAGCTTTGGCTTGTGCTCGCGCGCCAGCGCGGCGACGTTGTCCATATCGATCAGGTGATCGTCGGGGCGCACGCCATAAGGGATCGGCTTGAACCATTTGCCGCTCATGTTGACCGGCGATCCATGAGTCAGGTGCCCGCCCGAATTGAGATCGAGCCCCATGAAGTTATCGCCGGGTGACAGCAGCGCCAGAAACACCGCCTGGTTCATCTGGCTGCCCGAATTGGGCTGCACATTGGCGTATGCACAGCCGAACAGTTCCTTGGCGCGTTCGATCGCCAGGTTTTCGACGACGTCGGCATATTCGCAGCCGCCATAATAGCGTTTGCCTGGATAGCCCTCGGCATATTTGTTGGTGAAGATCGACCCGGTCGCCTCCAGCACGGCGAGGCTGGTGATGTTTTCCGACGCGATCAGCTCGATCTTGGTCTGTTGCCGGTGCAGTTCGTTGCGGATCGCGGCATAGATATCAGGATCGGCGCTGGCGAGGTGTTCGGTAAAGAAACCCGGCTTGCGGATATCCGGCGCGGTGGTGGTTGCGATCATCGTCTGCGCTCCCTTTAAATCGTGTCAGAATGATGGATTGGATAGCTTGGCAACGCGGCCTGCGTGGCGACCACCGGCGAATTCACCCGCCAGAAACGCCTCGAGACAGGCCTTTGCCTGATCGATCCCGATCAGCCGGGCGCCCATCGCGATGACATTGGCATCGTTGTGTTCGCGCGCCAGCCTGGCGGAATAGGGCTCAGACACCAAGGCCGCACGGCACGCCGGATGGCGATTGACCGCAATCGAAATGCCGATGCCCGATCCACACAGCGCGACACCGCGATTGGCGGCACCGCTGGCCACCGCATCGGCGAGCTTATACCCGAAATCGGAATAATCGACGCGCGCATCGTTGTTCGGCCCCAGATCGATCACGTCATGGCCCCATAGCACCAGCACGGCAGCCAATTCAGCCTTGAGCGCAAACGCGGCATGGTCAGAGGCAATGGCGATGCGCAAGAGCGGTTGAACCTGACTGATGATTGAAGGTGGGACTCGGTGTGTGCCGCCCATAAGGCCATCCGTGCTTAGGCACCACATAATTTGCCTTTATACCGTGACGCGCGTTAGGTGACAAAAAGCACAGCTATCTGTGGTGCGACGCGCGCGGAAAACGCATGCGGGACAGGAGAATGCGCAATGGGCAAATCACTGGACACGATCAAGCGTCATTTGCCTGCGCTGGCCGCGCTGGCGCTCGCGCTGATCCTGGCGATCATCGGCACGACCACGCCGTGGCCGAAATCCGCAGACCGCCCGGCGCAGGAATTTTCCGCCGGTCGCGCGATGGCCGACGTCCGTGCGATTGCCCGTGCGCCGCATCCGTCGGGATCGGCCGCTGATGCGGCTTTGCGCGATTATCTGATGCAGCGGATGACGGGGTTGGGGATGACGGTGCGCGCCGATACGTTTGCGCCCGATCCCGACCGGATTGCGCGCAATATCGATTGGGGCGGGCCTGCCGACCGTCCGCGCATGCTGACCAATGTGATTGCGGTGCTGCCCGGCGCCAATCCTGCGCTGCCTGCGGTCGCGCTGATCGCGCATCATGACAGCGTCGCCGATTCGCCCGGCGCGGCGGATGATGGGGCGGGGGTGGCCGCGATCCTCGAAACCGTGCGCGCGGTGACCGCAGGGCCTCGACCGGCGCGCGATCTGGTGGTGGCACTGACCGACGGGGAGGAAATCGGGCTGGATGGTGCGCGGCGGTTCTTTGCCGGATTGCCGCCGCCGGCTGACCCGATCCGCGACCATATCGGCGCGCTGATCAATCTGGAGGCGCGCGGCGGCGGCGGTCGGGCCACGCTGTTCCAGACGGCGGATGACAACGGCGATGCGATCGCGCTGGCGGCCCGGGTAATCCACCACCCCGGCGGGTCATCGCTGGCAGCTTATCTGTACCGCGTGTTGCCCAATAACACCGACCTGACCGAGGCGATGGACTGGACCGCGCGGCAGCACGCCGCGGCGTATAACTTTGCCTTTATCGGGCGGCCGGGGCTGTACCATTCGCCAAAAGCGAGTGCCGACCGGCTCGATCAGGGCGCGTTGCAGGATATCGGCGGCCAGGTGCTCGATTTGACGCGCGCGTTGCTCGTCGCGCCCAATCTGCCGCATCCGGCCGATGATGTGGTGTTTTTTGATGTGTTTGGCCTGACCATGGTGACAATGCCGGCCTATGGCGGATGGATCATGCTCGGGCTGGCGCTCGTGGCGATTTGCGCGATCTGGCACCAGCGGGGGCGCGGTCGTGGCCATTTGCGCGCGGCATTGGGCGGGACGGGGCGGATCCTGGGGCTGGCCGGGCTGACCGCGCTGCTGACAATGGGGGCAAACCTGGTGTCGTTTCATGTCGGCGGCCCGAATTATTACGACCGCCTGGCGGCGCTACCCCGTATCGAAGCGATGGCTGTGGTCAGCGCGCTGACGGCGTTTTTCATCGTCGTGGCCTGCTGGCGACCGATGCGCGCGGCCCTCGTCGGGGCGCTGGTGCCGTTGTGGCTGGTGGGCGTGGTGTTGCAAGGTCTGGCCCCGGTCGCGGCCTATATCGTGGTGGTACCGGTGCTATTGGCGGCGGTGATCGCGCTGTTGCCTGCTGGCCCGGTCTATCGCGGGATTGCGGTGGTTATGGCAGGCGCAGTGATCGGGTATCAGTTCATGCTGGGGCACCAGATGATCCAGGGTGTGGGTAGCGATCTGCCGCTGGTCGTCGCGTTGCCGCTGGTGCTGGCGACGGTCACGATCCTGCCGCTGTGGCACCCGATGCCGCGCCGGTCGCGCCGCGTGGCAGTGCTGGCATTCGGGTTGGCGGCGGTCACCATCGCGCTGATGATCCGCGCCGCGCCGATTGCCGATACAATCCCGCCCTACAGCCAGACGACCCGACCGGTTTCGTGATACGCGGTTACCTTGCGTAAAGCGAACGTATGGTCATCGAAATCCCCCAAATGCAAAACGCCGGAGTTTCCCCCCGGCGTTTTGTTGATCTCACTGGTCCAGAAATGACCGCATCTTGCGGCTGCGGCTCGGGTGTTTGAGTTTTCGCAGGGCTTTGGCTTCGATCTGACGGATGCGTTCGCGGGTGACCGAAAACTGCTGCCCGACTTCTTCCAGCGTGTGGTCGGTGTTCATCCCGATGCCAAAGCGCATGCGCAACACGCGTTCTTCGCGTGGGGTCAGGCTGGCGAGCACGCGGGTGACGGTTTCTTTCAGATTGGCCTGGATCGCGGCATCGACCGGGATAATCGCGTTCTTGTCCTCGATGAAATCGCCCAGATGCGAATCTTCCTCGTCGCCGATCGGCGTTTCCAAGCTGATCGGCTCTTTGGCGATTTTCATCACCTTGCGCACTTTTTCGAGCGGCATCGACAGGCGCTCGGCCATTTCCTCGGGCGTGGGCTCGCGCCCCTGCTCGTGCAGAAACTGCCGGCTGGTACGCACCAGCTTGTTAATCGTTTCGATCATATGCACCGGGATACGGATCGTGCGCGCCTGATCGGCGATCGAGCGCGTGATCGCCTGACGGATCCACCAGGTCGCATACGTCGAAAATTTGTAGCCACGGCGGTATTCGAATTTGTCGACTGCTTTCATCAGCCCGATGTTGCCTTCCTGGATCAGGTCGAGGAATTGCAAACCACGGTTGGTGTATTTTTTGGCGATCGAAATCACGAGCCGCAAGTTCGCCTCGACCATTTCCTTCTTGGCAATGCGCGCTTCGCGTTCGCCCTTTTGCACCATGTTGACGATGCGGCGAAATTCGCCAAGCGACATGCCGGTCGCCGATGCGATGTCGGAAATTTCGATGCGGATGCGTTCGACCGCAACGCCTTCGATTGTGACAAATGCGGCCCATTTCTTGTCGCGATTGGCGACGCTGGGCATCCAGGCTTCATCCAGTTCGTGCCCGACATAGCTGTCGAGGAAATCCTTGCGCGGCACTTTGTGGCGTTCGGCCAGGCGCAGCATCTGTCCGCCCAGCGTCGTCAGCCGGCGGTTGAAGGCATACAGGTTATCGACCAAATATTCGATCTTGGTCGCGTGAAACTGCACCGATTCCACCAGCGCGGTCAGCTCCTCACGCAAAGCGTGATAGCGCGTTTCCTTCGCTGCAGGAAAATTGATACCCAGCCCGATTGCATCAAGGCGTCCCGCCTGCAATTTTTCAAATGCGCGGAATGTTTCGGTGATCTCGGCAAATTTTTCCAGCGCCAAAGGCTTGAGCTGCGCCTCCATCTGGGCGAGCGAGAGGGTGTTATCCTCTTCTTCCTCTTCCTCGGCACGTGGCGTGCGGCGTTCGCGCAGCTCGTCGTCTTCGTCCTCGGCGGCGGGCTCTTCGACTTCTTCTTCTTCTTCCTTGAACGTTGGGCCGGCGGTAGCTTCGGTGATTTCACCGCTCGCTTCCTCGCCGTCCTCGGACAAGCTTTCAGGCGCGGGTTCCTTGGACAGCATCGCGTCGAGATCGAGAATCTCGCGCAGTTGCATTTCGCCGGCGTTCAGGGCTTCGGACCATTGGATGATCGCGTGGAATGTGATCGGGCTTTCACACAGGCCGATGATCATCGTGTCGCGACCAGCCTCGATCCGCTTCGCAATGGCGATTTCGCCTTCGCGGCTGAGCAATTCGACTGCGCCCATTTCGCGCAGATACATGCGCACCGGGTCATCGGTGCGCTCGAGCGTTTCCTTGCGCTTTTCGACGACCGGGCGGTCGTCCATGCCGGTCTCGGGCTCTTCAGCCTCACGATCTTCGGCTTCGCGTTCTTCGGGATCGGCCGCGTCTTCATCGCTTTCGACGATATTGACGCCCATTTCCGAGATCGCGGCCATGATGTCCTCGATCTGTTCCGAGTTCATCTGGTCCTGCGGCAGGGCCTCGTTCAATTCGTCATACGTGATGATCCCGCGACGTTTTGCCCGCGCAATCAGCTTCTTGATCGAAGCGTCGTTGAGGTCGATCAGCGGAGCATCGCCGCTGTCGGTCTTGTCATTCGATGCCATTGAACCCCGGTACCACCCGTTCGAGCCGCGCCCACAACCGGACGCCAGAAAATATGTGTATAATTATAACGCTGCACGGGCACGACCCATGTGCCCTAGTCGCGCACGCAAAGCCAGCCTTCGTTGCACAAGTCTTTGCTGTTCGGCGTAGCTTTGTTCGCTCAGCTCATTTTCACACGCCTGCGTGGCATTGGCCATCGCCGCTTCTACCCGGGGCATTTCGACAAGCAGATCAACCGCTTCCGCAATCAGATCGGCGTCACCTGCGGCAATCGCGCCATAGGGTAATCCGCCAAAATCGCCAGCATCCGGCAGTCGGACCCCGCGTTCTGATAATATGGGACCAAGGCTTGTGGTTTCAAGGTTTCGGGCAAGGTTTTGGGCTTGCGGTTCTGCACGGTCGGGAGATTCGCCCAAATGGAGCAGCGAATCGAGCAGCTGCGCCATATCCGGATCGCCCGGCTCCAGATGGGCGAGCGCCTCGGCATGGCGCGAAATTTCACCTGGCGCCACGATCAATCCCGCCAGCACGGCATTGAGCAGTGGCGCCAGCACTTTGCCAAACTGGCCGACCAGTTGCAGGCGCGCGGTGTCCGCTGCGCCCAGCGGCTGTTCGGGCGGCAGCCAGCGGCCCTTGGCATCTTTGCCGCCGCCACGGGGGCGTGCGTTACCCATCTGGCGCCCCGATTGCTGGATTGCCGGCCCACGGTCGCGCGCCGGATAGGCCAATGCCCCAAACCGGTCGAGCAAGTCGCGGCGATACAACGCGCGAATATCGGGATGCTGGATCGTGGCGGTGTGTTCGATCAACCGCTGTTTCAGTCCTGCCTTGGCCTCGGGCGTGGCGAGCGGCGCTGCATCACGCTCGGTTTGCCACAGTGCCTCGATCAGCGACGTGCCCTGGCCCAGCATCGCCTCCATCGCGGCGGGCCCCTGGTTTTTGATCACGTCATCGGGGTCCATCCCGCCGGGCAGCGTCACAATCGACAGGCTGTGCCCGGGTTTCAGCAGCGGCAAGGCGCGCACGATCGCACGGCGCGCCGCGCGTTGCCCCGCCGCATCGCCATCGAAACATAGCACCGGGCAAGGCGCGACTTGCCACAGCCGCTCGATCTGGTCTTCGGTCAGTGCCGTGCCGAGCGGTGCGACCGCCTCGACAATGCCTGCCGCTGCCAGCGCGACCGCGTCCATATAACCTTCGACGACGATCACGCGATTTCTGGTGCGCGCGGTCGGTGCGGCGCGGTGCAAATTATAAAGCGTGCGGCCTTTGTCGAACAGCGGGGTGTCGGGCGAATTGAGATATTTTGGCGCGTCGGTTTTTTCGGCCGACAATATGCGCCCGCCAAATGCGATGACCCGGCCGCGTGGATCATGGATCGGCAACATCAATCGGCCGCGAAACCGGTCATACGGATCGCGGCCCTCGACCGCGATCAACAGCCCGCATTCGACCAATTGTGGATCGCCAAATGCGGCCAGCGCCGATTTCAGTCCACCGCGCGAATCGGGCGCAAAGCCAAACCCGAAGTTGTCGATCACCGCCGGTGGAAACCCGCGCGTTGTCAGATAGGCGCGCGCCGCGGCGCCGCCGGCGCCTGCCAGACTGGTGCGGAAATACTCCTGCGCCGCCGCCATCGTATCGTGCAGCGTTTTGGTCGCTTCGGCGCGCTGGGCGGCGCGCGGGTCGGGCGCAGGCACATCCATGTTGGCGATCGCGGCCAATTCCTTGACCGCGTCCATGAATGGCAGGCCCTGGTGATCGGTCATCCAGCGAATTGCATCGCCATGCGCCCCGCAGCCAAAGCAGTGGTAAAAGCCCTTGTCGTCGTTGATCGTGAAACTAGGTGATTTTTCGTTGTGAAACGGGCAGCACGCCTTGAATTCGCGCCCGGCCTTTTGCACGCGCACCGTGCGCCCGATCAGCCCCGACAGCGTCACGCGCGTGCGTAGTTCTTCCAGCCACTGGGGGGACAGGCTCATCGCGCGATCATGCTGAAAGCGCGGCTTTGACCAGACCGCTGGCGGCGCCCATGTCGAGTTCGGTGCCGTGCCGGGCTTTGAGCGCGCCGACCACTTTGCCCATGTCTTTCACGCTGGTGGCGCCGGTTTCGGCAATGATCGCCGCGATGATTGTGCGCACTTCGTCTTCGCTGAGGCGTGGAGGCAGGAATTCCTCGATCACCGCCAGTTCGGCGTGTTCGATATCGGCCAGTTCCTGGCGCCCACCCGCTTCGTACAGCGTGATCGATTCGCGGCGCTGCTTGGCCATTTTCTGCAACACATCGACCGCCAGCACGTCATCATCGGGCACGGTTGTCGCGGTGCGCAATTCGATGTCGCGGTCTTTCAATTTGGCCAGGATCAGGCGGACGGCATTCAGGCGCGGCTTGTCCCCGGCTTTCATCGCGGAAATCTGGGCAGCCTTGATAGTGTCGCGGATCATCAAACGCTCTTTTCTTCGTAAATTGTCTTCGCATAG
>JAYTHT010000465.1:0-3532 GCA_043732365.1 Novosphingobium sp.
GCCGATTTCCTGGCTGCGGAATCCGCTGCGCGCGGGCGGATCGTCGGACTGATTCCCGAAATCAAGCATTCGACCTATTTCGCCGGGATCGGCCTGCCGATGGAGGAACGGTTCCTGCATGGCCTGGGCGAAAGCAAGTTTCTGGCGACCGCCCCAGTGATCATCCAATCCTTTGAAATCGCCAATCTGAAAGCGTTGCGCGGCGTGCTGGGCGATAAACCCAATGTGCAATTCATGCAGTTGATCGATGACGATGCGCTGCGCCCGGCCGATGTGGTGAAAGCCGGCGGGACGCTGACTTATGGCCAGATGATGACTGCGCGGGGCCTGACCGCGATTGCCGGTTATGCCGATTGGGTCGCGCCATGGACGCGCCAGTTGATCCCGTTGGGCGCCGACGGAAAATTGGGCGAACCCAAACCGATATTCGGTGATGCGCACCGCGCCGGGCTGCTGGTGGGATGCTATACATTCCGCCCGGAAAACCAGTATCTCGCCGCCGATTATCGCAACGATGCGGGCGCCAATGCGCGCAATCCAAAGGGCAGTGTGGCAGAAATCCGCCGTTATGTCGCCCACGGGCTCGACGGATTTTTCACCGATGACCCGGCGCTGGGGCGGCGCGCGCTCGATGGACAAGTTGCGTCCTGATTGCGCCAAAATGGTCGAAATTGTAGCCAGCACGCCAATGCGCTGGACATTTCGTTGCGTAACAGGTTGAGTCTGTCCCGGGGAGGATGCGAAACTGGTTGGTTGATTCCACTCAGCCATAGGATCTGCATCCCGCGATGAGCCAAAAAGCCGTTCTGTTAGTATGCCTGGGCAATATCTGCCGGTCGCCGATGGCCGAGGCGGCGTTGCGCGCCGAAGCAGTGGCGCAGGGCCTGGCACTGACTATCGATTCGGCGGGGACCAACGGTTTGCATACCGGTGAAGGCGCCGATCCGCGCGCCATTGCGGAAGCGGCGCGCCATGGCAGCGATTTGTCCAGCCACCGCGCGCGCCGCGTCACTTCCGAAGATTTTCTGCACTTTGGTCATATCTATGCGCTCGATCATCAGAATTTGCGCGAGCTTGAACGGATGTCACCGCGCCGCCCGCTTGCCAAAGTCGGTTTGCTGCTCGACTTGGTGCCCGGCCGCGCCGGCCAGGCAGTGATCGATCCATACTATGGCACCGCGCAGGATTTCGCGACCGCGTGGGACGATGCGGCAAAAGCCGCCAAGTACATCGTCGCGTACCTGTCGCGTTAGACCGCCACCAGCTCTGATCAGTCACGCTGTTTCGCGTATGATCAACTTCGGCGCGAATTGCACCGATTGCGTGTCCGCGCCCGCCATGTCGCGTGGAATGACCACGCCGAATTCGCCCGCTGCGGCAACCTCACTGATCGCGCCGACATCGCCGGCGGCAAAGTCGCATTCGGGTGCGACCCGGCTTAACCGCAAGTCATAGCCGCGCTCGGTCAGCGCGCGCGACACAGTCGAAACCGATACCCCGGCGATCAGCGCCAGACCGGAAATACTGCGAACCGATGGCGTTACGGCACCGATGTTGGCCGGTTCCTCGAAAAACGTGTCGATCAGGCAGTATTCCGCGCGCAAAGCCTATTCGGGAAAGGTCTGCACTATGGCAATCGACCGCTATTGTGCACTTTGTCGGTTTTTTTCCGCTTTGGCGCAATCTTTGCGGGCATTATTCCGGCGGGCGTTATTCCGGTGCGACCACGATCTTCAGCCGGATCAGCTTGCCATGGTGCCCAACGTGGATGTGGTGGTCGCTGGCCAGTTTGATTTTCAGCCGCTTTGCCTGATCCGGCGCGATTTCCAGCGTATAATCACCGGGGCGGATCTGTTCCATCATCATGAAACCGTCGTTTTCACTGCGTACGCGCGCGACGCGGTGGCCTTTGGCATTGATCAGATACAGCACAAGCCCGGCAACCCCGCGCTTTTTCGCGCCGTTGGCATAAACCGCGGTACCCTCGATATCGCTCAGTCGCTGAATCGCAAACTGCACGATCGGAATGCGCCCGGGGCGTGCGATCAATTCGACGCCGGGGCGCGACGCCGCCATCGCGATATCGGGCAAAGTTGCGCCGTCGATCTTGACCACGGTGCGCGTGCCGTCGCCGATCCCGGTCAGCACGGCATCCCCGGCAGCATTTGACATGATATGCTGCGATCCGGTGAAGAAACCGACCCGGCCGATCATGGCTTCGTCGGGATCGCGCTGGTCATCGCCGTTCAGATCGTCAAACGCACGCACGGCGACAGCGCCGCTTGACGACAGGCCGGGCCGGGCCACAAACATCCGCCCGTTCAAGGGATTGCGGCCAAAGCTGAAACCCAGCCGCAACGTGAACGCATAATTGCGCGATGGCGCGGTGTAAGTCGAATCAAACGATAGCGCAAACGGACCGAATTTGCGCGTTGCCGACAGGCCCACCGTCGTCTGGTGATCGTTGAACGTTTGGGTCAGCGAAGCGCGCACGGTCGTTTTGGCATCGATATCGCGCGCCACTTCCCCACCCACCGAGGTTATTGCCGGGTGCGCGCCCAGGCTATAACCCACTTCGGCGCGATATTGCGTGTGGCTGCCCGCAAACGTTGCCAGATCGAATGTGCCGTTGGTCAGGTGCGTCGCCGCGATGCCGGGGGTGGCATTGTCGGTATAATTGATCACATTGGCTGCCAGCACCCGCCCCACTGTAAACGTCTGACGAAACGAGGCCGTGTCGGTGGTCTGGCCGTTGGCATAAGTCAGATGTTGCCATGAAAACGACAGCGGCAAAGTGCGCAGCCCGATGCGCAGCGTCTTTGACAAATCGAATTCGGTCATCGAGGTTAGTGGCAATCCGCTGGGCGAACGCACTTCGTCGACGAAACCGTGGCTGTAATTTGCATGGATGGCGACGATCGTGGTGCCCGCAAACCGGCCCGCAACCCCGATTTCCAGCGCGGTGGCGCCGCCCGATCCGATCGCGGCATCAAATTTTGCCGCCCAGCCGCCCAGGCCGGTGCGCAGTCCCGCCGATGCCAGCCAGTGTTCCGATCCGCCAGACCGGTACAGCGCGCCGCTGCCCACCACGGTCAGCGCGTTGGCCAGCCCATATTGTATCGAGACGCCTTCGCGCCTGGCGCCGAAATCGCGCGCCGGCGCAAACCCGGGCGCGGTGACATTGATGACGCTCTCGTCCTTTTGCACCGCAAACACGTTGTAGTTGAACACGCCTTTGGCCAGGCGTCCGTCGCCGACGCTGATCCGGCGCACTTCTTCGCGGCGCTGCCCCTGCGGGCCATAGAACACCAGCCGAAACACATTGAGCCCGAATTCGACCGGCACTTTCAGGAACTCGTACTGACCATTGACCGCATCGCGGGTCGATCCCACCAGCGCATCGTTGCGGTACAATTCGACTTCGAACCCCGAAGACAGGTCCCCGCGAAAATCCATCGTTTCAAATACCGACGCGTGTTCGAGCGGTTCGTTGGTCAGCGCAAAGCCACGCCCGGCAACCCCGCGCAGGCCC
>JAYTHT010000466.1:0-3513 GCA_043732365.1 Novosphingobium sp.
ATCAAACCGCTCGATGATGACAGGCTGACATACGTGCGCGCGGTCATGAACAGCAGATCGCCGTCCGCGCGAAAATCGGTTTCGACGTGGGGTGCAATCCCTTGCGCCCCGGTCGCACGCAATTCCAATTCAGAGATTGGCACGTCGTACAACAGATAGGGCGTTTCCTGGCGTTCAAACACCGGGGGTGGAGTGTGGCCGCCGGCGTTGGCAAGCCTGGCCCGCGCGCCTTCGCGATCCAGTTTCTGTTCGAACGGAAATGGTTCGAGCGTTTTGACGACCACCGTCTGGGCGCGCAGATCGGTGGTCAGCTTTACGGGAAGAATTTCGGACAGCCGTTCGGCCTTGATCCACAATTCGCCGTCATACGCGGCAAAATCGGCTTTGTTGACCGGGCTTTCCTTGCCTGCCAGCGTAACCGTGCCCGCGCGCAAATTGATCGACACCGTGCGCAGCGGTGACAAGTACCAGCCATTGGCATAGTGCCCGTCGTCACTGACGCTGATCGGCAGATCCAGAAACCGCGCGACATCGCTCATCGGCAGATAGACCCCGCCGCGCAAGCCGTGCGCGGTCAATGTGTCAGTCATTTCGCGGTGCTGGGTGCGGATTTCCAGAATGAGTTCGTCATCGCCCGACAGCGTGGGATAGGCATTGGCCACCGGTTGCCCCGGCATGGCGGCGTGGCCCGGTGTCGGGGATGGCGGCGTACTGGGCGGCGAAATGATTTGCGGCGGGGCTGGGTCGGGCGCGGGACCGGGCAGCGGGTCGGGTGCGGCAAATGCCGCAACCGGGATCGCAAACAGCGCGGTTGCAGGCAACACACACCAATAGCCCGCGCCGCGATTGCGGGCGGGTTGGTCAGGGGTCTGGGTGGAGGCTGCTGTGAGCGCCTCCGATCGGGTCACGGCACCACAAAGTCCTGTTTGGCCAGCGTCTGGCCGGGCGCAAAGTCATCATCGATGTAACTGACGGTCAGGTGCGTCCCGCTGGCGGTAAACCGGGCATCGACCGCTGGATCAACGGCCACCGTGACGGCGCGCTGATCGACTTCGGTATAGACGCCCACGCCTTTGATCAGGGCCACCGGTTTTGGCGCACCGGGCGCGGTGATGGTGATATCGCCAAACGATGATCGCGTGCCGCTGCGGGTGACAGTAATGCGGATCAGCCGTTGGCCGGTTGGCGTGGCTGTCACGGTCAGGTCTTTCAACCCGGCATTCAGCGTGGTTTCGCCAACGCGGATGATCACCGGAATCGAAATGCCAAAGCGCGGTGTGATTTTCACGCCGATGCCGCTTGGCGCTGGCCGGCCATTGGCTGCTTCCTCGATAGTCAGGCCATCGTCGCCTGGCGGCACCGCGATCGTGGAAAAATGCGTGCGATATTCGCCGGGTGGCAGATCGGGCGAGACGCGCGCCATGATGCGCACCATCTGTGATTCATTGCCGGGCAGGGTAAAGCGATGCGGCGACCAGCGCACCATTTCGACAGCGCCTTTCAGACGGGCGAGCGCAGGATCACCGTCCTTGACCGACGCCGGTTCGACCAGGCGGCCATCGGTGGTCATCACCATGTCGGCGATGGTAATGTCATAATCGCCGGTGTTGCCGGTCTTGTTATAGATCCCGACGCTGGCGACACGATTGCGATCATCGATCACGATGCGTTTGGGATACAGATTGATATCACCCATTCCGCCGACCGATCCGGCGGGCGCCTGCGCCGACGTCGCGCCCGCGTTCACGTCTGATTTTGGCGCGTCGGATTTTGCCGCGGTAGATTTTGCCGGGGGCGCCTTGGCGGCCTGGGTTGCGGCCGATGGCGCATCGCCCGTCGGCACGGTGGAGATTTGCGCACCCGCGCCGGTCGGAATGGTCGTGCACAACAGCAGCGCCAGCGCGGCGGATTGCCGTGCGCCGGGCATGCGGTATGGTGTGGCTGGTTGCACGATCATTGCGGGGTACTCCACTTTTCAAGAACCGAATCGGTCAGTAATACTGGACGGTGATCGGAAAGGTGCCGGTATAAGTCCCAGGCGCCTGATTGGCAGACGCAGTCAGAGTGCCGCCAATATTGAAACTGGCGGTACCCGACGTACTAAGCTGGCCGATGGCAAAAAATGCGTCGGTCGTAAACTGGCCCACGGTCATTTTGGCCGATCCATTGCTGATCGTCACCGAGGCGACCCCGTAAATCCCGAAGGTCGCGCCCGGATTTCCAGCCAAAGTAAAGCTTGCTGCACCGCGCGGGGTTGATTGGATAATCGAACTGGCCGTGCCCAGATCGCCGGTGGTGGTGAAGGTGCTCTGCGGCGCCATGACTATCGTTCCGCCGACCAGCGGCTGAGCGAACGTGCCAAAGCGCAAGCCAGTCACCGCAACAAGCGCGCTCGGCGCAGCGACTTGCCCACCCACCGTGCCGCTGACCACCGACTTGTTTGCGGAATTGGCCAGTGCAGAATTGGCGGCCAGGCCAGCGATGCAGGCCAGCCAGACCGCGGCAGCACGACCGATCGTGTGCACGAACCGCGTCCCCATGTTGATAATCCCCCCGCAACAGCATTCGCGTCTGATCCGAAACATTTGACCCGACCCGCAATGGCGCGCCAAAGTTTCGGATGAGACATGGTCTTTATTTTCAGAAGCTTACTGGTACACAACCGTCGTGTTGTACGTCCCGGTATAGGCGCCTGCGGTTTCGCTGCCGACTGCGGTCAATGTGCCGCCGACGGTGAACGCATACGTGCCGGTTGCGCTGGTCATGCCGGTGGCGGACGATGGCGTCGTGGTGAATGCCATTGTCTTGGTGCCGTTGGTGATCGTGCCCGCGGTGGTGGTTATGCCAAATGCGCGGCTGATATCGCCGGTCAGCGAAAACTGATCCGAAGTGGTGGCCGCGCCGCCCGGGACAAACCCGACATCGCTCGTCACCGATCCGATGCCGGTCGCCGTGACGACCACAGTACCACCAGTACCAACCGTGAACTTGCCAAAATTGAGCGCGGCTCCTGGCGTATGGATCAATACAATCGGCGCAACGATTGTTGCCGTGGCAGAACCGGCCGCGGTTGACGTGTTACCCGACGCTGCGTTTGCAGCGGTGGCACCGCCCAGGACAAATGCGCCAAAAATGCCCGTGAGCGCCACGGCTGAAACAATATGCTTTTTCATGATCAAAGAAACCCCGTCAAATAGCAAAGGTTCTTGCGATCCTTCGCTTCTCCAAAACAAACGCAGCAGGACCGTGTGATCGTCGCCGATCGCATTCATCCGCCCGCAATTTGGGTGCTAGGCCCATATGGTTAACATCAGGTTAGGTATAAACCACAGGGTTGGCCGCGAACCTGGATCGACGATAGGAAAATAAAGCCAAATCATTCAATAAATTAGATTTAAAAATCGGGATAGTCCGGCCCGCAAACGCAAAGCGCAGGAAGCGCTCTGTACTGCGCGTCCCGCTCTTTGCGTGTCGTGGGCTTGGATGCAGTTGCAGGTTACCATAGCACCACGG
>JAYTHT010000467.1:0-3511 GCA_043732365.1 Novosphingobium sp.
GCTGCGCTGGCCGAGTGGCAATCGCTTGCGGCCTGAGTTTGGCCACTTTCGGCCCTCGTGCGCCAAACGGAGACGAGTTGCGATTAGACTGACAGCACCGACTGACAGCATCAACGCCATGCCTGCGGCCAGTGGCGTTTTCCCGTAACCGCGTGGCGCAACAGGCCCAGCGCAGAATAGCGCTGGCTTATTGGTCGCGCAGTCTGGGCCCAGCCACTCCGCGACCGCCCAGCCGCGCCTGGAGGTCCGCGATATAACGGCGGATGTCGAGGCTGTAGTCCTCGATCGGCGAATAGTATTCATGGGTGTGCGGGGTTGATGTTATGCCTGATTGCACGCGTTCGCACACCGCCCAGTCCTGGCGGTTGACCAGATCCCAGAATTCGCTCGCGTCCGATGGGTCAAAACCGCGCTTTGCCATCTCGTCGGGGTGAAACAGAAACCGGCAATTGACGATGGTACGATCGGGCGCGACCGGCCAGAGGACAAATGCCGCGACGTGGTCCATCGCCACGCTGAGCATGAGGTTGGGGTAGATCAGCTCTCCCTTGTGGCGGACCTGCTCCTCATCAGACAGGCCAGGGAACGGTGCGCGGCCGGTCGTGCCGCTCGCCGTACAGGTAACCGCGCCCTCGCGATGGGGAATGCCGGCTTCCCAGTCGAGATCGATGCCGCCCCGTGTCTTGAACGAAGGCAGGATCTCGCATAACTCGGGATGGACGCCAGGGCAGTGGTAGCATTCGTTGTAGTTCTCAAGGATAAGCTTCCAGTTGGCGGCCAGTTCGTAACGGATCGTTGGAGCCGTGCGCAGTTGCGCCAGCGGATAGTTGGACAGGCGCCGTGACGCGTCAGCCAACCCACTAAAAAAGTCGGGTGCCTAGCCGGGTGTCAGGTTCAGGAACACGAAGCCGCCCCAGCGCGCGACGCCGACCGGATAAAGCGCATAATCCGCTTTGTCGAAGCCCGGCGTATCCTGAAGGTGCGGCGCGGCCAGAAGCCGGCCATCGAGGGCATAAGACCATGCTTGATAGGGGCAGCGGATCGTGTTGCGTCCGACCACGCCGGAGTCCAGCGTGAGGCCCCAGCGCTGGTCATTGTCATGATCGCAAAGCCGGGCGCCGCGGTGGCGGCACACATTGTAATGTGCGTGAAGCTCGCCCGCGCGATCGCGGACCAGCAGCACGTTTTCACCGGCGATAGCGATGATGAGATGATCGCCCGCTTCGGGCAAATCCTCTTCCCGCGCGGCGCAGAACCATTCGGCGGCAAAGATCGCAGCCTTGTCCCCGGCAAAGGCCTCGGCCGTGATATAGGCGCTGCTGTCGAGCGAGCGTTGCATCAGGCCTGTTGGATAAGAATCTGGGGAAGGGCCGGCCATGGTCATTAATTCCCTGAAATTTTTATTAGACACTTGCCTCATAAGCGTGGTTCCGGCAAGCCGTGTCGTGACAGTGGCATTACGAAGGGGCGGCGGGTCGATGGCTGGCAAACAAATTGGCGCTGGCAGACAGATTTGGGAGGACGAACAGACCAGATACGATGCGATCATCGTCGGCGGCGGTCACAACGGATTAACTGCGGCGGCCTATCTCGCGCGCGCTGGGCGCCGGGTGCTGGTGTTGGAGCGCCGCCCGATCCTGGGCGGTGCCTGCGTCACCGAAGAGGTCATCCCGGGTCACCGGGTGTCGTTCACTTCATACATAGCCTCGATGCTGATGCCCACGGTGATCCGGGATCTCAGTCTGGGCGACCATGGCCTCCGGATGGTTGCCTGCGACCCGATCCTGACTGTACCGCTCGACTATGGGCGGATCATTCGCTGGTGGGCCGATGTTGCGCGCACCGCGCAAGAGATCTGCGTGTACTCGGCCAAGGACGCCGCCGCATTCGTCTAAGTCGATCGCAAGCTCAAAGCGCTTGCGGCCTATCTCCAGCCCTTTTTTCTTGAAACCCCGCCAAACCTGGCTGCCAGGGATTTCGACAAACTGCGCGAGGGTTTGCGCATTGCGCTCCGGTTCCGGCGGATCAGCGGCGTCGAAATGGGCGAGATGGTGACGTTCCTGACCGGAAGTCTGGGCAATTTTCTTGATCGTCATTTCGAGGCTGAGGCGACCAAGCGGATGATCCTGGCCAACAATGTCTATGGCAAACATGGCGGGCCTTATGAACCGGGCTCTGCAATCGGCTTACTGTTCCATCTGCTGGCGGGCGGCGATCACAGCGTTCAGGGCTTTAACGGCCATGTGATGGGCGGGATGGGGGCGGTTTCCGACGCGATTGCCGCCGCCGCGCGCGGTTTCGGTGCAGAGATCCTGACCGATGCGCCGGTTGCGCGGATCGATGTCGAAAACGGACGGGCGACGGGCGTGACATTGATCGATGGGCGCCGGTTCGCAGCCGACATCGTGCTGTCCAACGCCGATCCCAAACGGACGTTCCTTGGCCTGGTTGATCCTGAACATCTGCCTGCGGATTTCCAGCTTGATATCGCCGGGATCAAGATGGCAGGTCCAGCGGCCAAGCTCAATCTGGCGCTAACGGGTGAGCCAACGGTGATCGGCCGCGCGTGCGATGCCACTCCGCTGGAGCGCGCCCTGCTGTCAATCGCGCCCACACTGGAAGGCGCCCAGCGCTGCGCCGATATTGCCCGGTTCGGCGACATTCCCGACGAGTTGTGGATCGATTGCGTGATCCCGAGCCTGGTTGACGACAGTCTTTGCCCGCCAGGTCACCAGATAATGACCTGCTTCATCCAATATGTCCCCTATCGCCTGCGTCAGGGAACCTGGGATGAGCGGCGGGAGGCATTTGCCGATGCCATTGTGCGGCAGATCAGCCGGCACATGCCCGATTTGCCCGATCTGAACCTGGGGCGTAGCGTGCTGACACCGCTCGACCTGGAAAGGACCTATGGGCTGACCGAGGGCAATATCTTTCATGGCGACCTGCATCCGGGGGCGCTGTTTTCGATGCGGCCGGTTCCCGGCTGGTCGCAATATCGCACGCCCGTTTCCGGGCTCTATTTGTGCGGAGCGGGCGCACACCCTGGCGGCGGGGTGACGGGCGCGCCAGGCCATAATGCGGCAAAGGAAGTGCTGCGCCAGACCAAACGCGGGCGGGGCTGATGGCGGGGTTGAAGGAAGGCGGGGGTCATCACCCACCCAAAGTGATGGGTGTCGCCGACCTTACCCTGTTCTATATCGTCACAGGCGTCAGCCTGCGCTGGATCGCAACCGCGGCCGCTGTCGGACCAAGCTCGATTGTGGTGTGGGTATGGGCGTTGCTGGGGTTTTACCTGCCGCTGGCACTGGCCATTGTCGAACTGTCATCGCGCTATCCGCAAGAGGGCGGGCTTTATATCTGGACCCGCCAGGCGTTCGGACCCTTTGCCGGCTTTATGACGGGGTGGAGCTATTTCACATCAAACCTGCCGTACTTTCCCAGCGTCTTTTACTTCGATGCGGGCAACGCGCTTTATATCGGTGGCGACCGGTGGCAGTATTTGCATGAC
>JAYTHT010000468.1:0-3497 GCA_043732365.1 Novosphingobium sp.
CCCCCTCCCGGCTATCAGCCACAACAGGGTTATGACCAGCAGCAGCAGGGTTATAACGGGCAACAACAACCTGGCTATGACCAGCAACAAGGTTATAACGGTCAACAGCAGGGCTATGACGGTCAAGGTTACAACGATCAGGGCTATAACGGTCAGGGCTATAACGGTCAGGGCTATAACAATCAGCCGCAGGGCGACAATGGTCCGCCACCGCCACCCGAACCAGGCGCACCTCCGGGTTATGATGCCGGGCAAACGCCCCCGCCGCCGCCGGGCTATGTCCCACCAGCCGACTATTCGCAGCAGCAGTCGATCGACGCGCGCTATGCCTATGACGCGCAACGCTGGGCGCAGACCAGTTGCGTCAAATCGCACGGCGACATCGCCGCCGGCGCGGTTATCGGCGGCGTGTTCGGCGCGATCCTGGGCGGTGCAGCAGGCGGCCGTAACGATGGTGGTTCGGCCGCATTTGGTGCGATCCTCGGCGCCGGAGCGGGCGCGGCGATTGCCTCATCGGCAAACGGCGCGACCAGCCCCGGGTGCCCGCCGGGCTATCATTTACGTAACCGCGCGGTGGCCTACCCTTACACCTATCAGGGATATGAATACGCAGCGCCCAGCTGGTATCAGCCGTGGGCGTATGTCGGTGGCGCATGGGCCTATCGGCCTTATCCCTACCACACTTATTATTATCAGACGTACCGCGGCGGATATTATGGTCACGGTGGGTACTATGGCCGCGGCGGATACCGTGGTGGCCCCGGTCGCGGCGAATATCATCACCCCTGATCTGGACTGATCAAAAACGGCCCTGCGGCATTACTGCCACAGGGCCTTTTTTCATGGGTTCAATTCTGGCGCGCTTATCAATCACACGGATCGCACGGATCAGCCAATTCAATGTTGATGCTTGGCTGGGTCTGGCGCACGCGGCTCATCGGCGGGACGGAGCGCGTCAGCCACACGTTGCCGCCGATTACCGATCCTTTGCCAATCGTGATCCGACCCAGGATCGTTGCGCCCGCATAAATCGTCACATCATCCTCGATGATCGGATGGCGCGGTTCGTTGATCAGACGCCCATCGGCATCGGTGGAAAAACTGCGCGCGCCCAAAGTTACCGCCTGGTACAACCGGACACCTTTGCCGATGATCGCGGTTTGGCCGATCACCACACCGGTGCCATGATCGATGAAAAAGCTTTCGTCGATTTGCGCGCCGGGATGGATGTCGATGCCGGTGCGCGAATGCGCGATTTCGGCGATGATCCGCGCAACCAATGGCGCGCCGAGATGGTACAATGCGTGCGCGACGCGATGATGGATCAGCGCGACGACGCATGGATAGCACAGCAGCACTTCATCGACGCTGCGCGCCGCCGGGTCGCCATCGAACGCAGCCTTCAGGTCGCTGTCGAGCAGACGGCGAATCGTGGGCAAGCGCCGCGTCAATTCCTCGGCAATCGCGGTGACCGCGTTTTCGATCGCTTCGGCGCCGCGTGACGACCGGACGTAATGCAATTCCATGCGGATTTGCGCGGCGAGCAGCGGGATCGCCGATTCCAGGCTGGCGCGCACAAAGCAGTCTTCGTTGCCCTGGCGCAAATCGGGTGGGCCCAGTCGTTGTGGAAACAGCGCCGACGACAGCACATCGATCACCCGGCCCAGCGCGTGGCGCGATGGGAACCCGCACTGTCCAAACGCACCGTCGCGTCCGTGCTCCTGCCGCCACGTATCGCGCACATCGCGCAATTCCGAAACGATCGGCGCGACGTCAAACGGCGGCTCACCCGTCGCGGTTTGCGGATCACCCATGCGTTGTATTCCCCTTGCGACCCGGATTTTTGAATTTCAGGTATGAATATATAACACTCAGTACAGATTTAGCAGCACAGATTTGGAGAACAGGTTTGCAGACTTAAGGGGCTGCGATTGACGTGGCGTCACCAGCGCGCGGGGCGCACCACGATTGCCAGATCACTATCCACGAATGCCGCCGGGTCGAGGCCCTGGGCCACGGCGCATTCACCGGGTCGCACAATGTCATCGCCAATCCGCACAGATCCCGTGCGCGGCAGGACCAGTATTGGCCCGGTATACATTGCGCATAGCGTCGCATCGGGCACGCCATCGATGCGATGCGCCTGAAAATAACGGCCATTGGCGAGTTCGATCGTGCCGTGATCGGGAATATGGCGGCGCAGCGCGGGGGCATGCGGCTTGCCCTGCGCCACTTTGATCCCGGCATCGAGATGCAGCGGGCGCGGCCGGCCATAGTCGTACAGCCGGTAGGTAATGTCGGAATTCTGCTGAATTTCGATCAGGCTGACCCCACGGCCAATCGCATGGACCGTGCCGGCCGGGATGTAGAAAAAATCGCCCGGCTGCACCGGAAACCACACCAGCAGATGCTCAATGGTGCCGTCCAGCGCGGCAGTGCGCATTGCGTCGTCGTCAATCGCATGGTGAAATCCGATACCGAGCGTTGCGCCCGGTTCTGCCCCGATCACCAGCCAGCATTCTTCCTTGCCGGTATCAGGCTCATTGGCGGCCAGGGCCTGCGCATCGTCAGGATGGACCTGGACCGACAATTTATCGCTGGTGAAGATATATTTAACCAGCAACGAGCGCAAAATCGCCGGAGGTTCAAACCAGATTTCGCCAATCCTCGCGCCGTGGGGCGCCGTGAATGGCGCGGGCAAAACGTCCACGCCCCAAGGTTTTTCGACCTCGCGGATCGGCAATCTGGTCATCGCCGGGTCGCGGCCGGATTGACGGCCGGATTGCGGGATAGAGTCATGGCTGCGGCCTCACTGGTTAACGGCGCCCTGCAATTTTCCCACCAATTGCGCGCCACCTGGCGTGGTGATCATGATGTTGTTGCCGTCGACCACGATGATCAGGTCTTCGACCCCGACCACAGACACATGCGGCCCATCGCTGTCGACCAGGACATTGCGACAATTTTTCAATTCCGCATCGCCGCGCACCGCATTGCCATGCGGATCGCGGGGCAAAGCCTCGTGCAACGCCTGCCAGTTGCCGATGTCGGACCAGTTCATTGCAACTGGCACCATCGCGGCGCGCGTGGTTTTTTCCATCACCGCATAGTCGACCGATTCGCCGGCGATTGTCGCAAATATCGCAGCATCGGGGTGAAACCGGTCACCCTCTTTGCGCCCGGCCTTCACCGCTGCACGTACCGCATCGGCAATATCGGGGCGGTAGCTGGCCAGTTCGGCCATGAATGCGCCTGCGCGAAAGGCAAATATGCCGCCGTTCCACGAATACCCGCCATCGGCGATAAACGCCTTGGCGCGATCGTAATCAGGTTTTTCGACAAAGCGTTCGACGCGGAAACCGCCAGTGTCCCCAATCGCTGCGCCATGTTTCAAATAGCCAAACCCGGTTTGGGGCGAGGTCGGGTGAATCCCGAACGAAACCAGCCAATCGTCCGCTGCCAGTGCAGCGGCCACCTGCGCGGCAGCGCGAAAGGCC
>JAYTHT010000469.1:0-3460 GCA_043732365.1 Novosphingobium sp.
CAGCAATACGATCGTGCGCGGATGGTTCAGGCCGTCGGCAAAGCGCGTTACCGTCAGGCCTGCCGCTGCCAGTGGTGCTTCGCCCGGTTTCCACCCGACCGGCCTTGCAATGCCGATCGTGGGAAATGTTTGCGGTCGGGGGTCGGTGAGTTTGGGATGCGGGCCGGTGGTCTGCACAAACGGGACTTGCGCGGGATCCCCCTGCAGCAGCCAGACGACGCCGCCGATGGCGAGCAGAACAACGGCACCCAGGCCGATCAGTATTTTCTTGAATAGAGTCATGCCACCAAATCTAGGGCGCCATGGGGGCGACAGCAACGGGCAATTGGCTTATGTTGATAGACATGTTCGCTTTTGCACCAACCACTAGCCCCGACAGCGCCCCGATCAGCAAGCCAGAGCTTTATCGCGAGCTGGTGGCCGCCGCACTCGCGCTGACCGAGGGTGAGCCCGACGGCGTCGCAAATATGGCCAATTGCGCCGCGCTGATCTCGACGTATCTGCCCGATCTGAACTGGGCTGGATTCTACCGTCTGGCCGTTGGCGCAGATGAACTGGTGCTGGGGCCTTTCATCGGCAAACCGGCGTGCATCCGCATCGCATTGGGCACCGGCGTGTGCGGCACCGCCGCCGCGACCGCGCGCAGCCAGTGCGTCGCCGATGTCCATGCGTTTCCCGGGCACATCGCCTGTGACGCCGACAGCCGATCCGAGCTGGTCGTGCCGATCATCCACCACGGGCGCGTCATCGCGGTGGTCGATCTCGACAGCCCCCACCCTGACCGGTTCGATGCAGACGACACCGTCGGGTTAGAGGCATTGGCCATGGCAATTAGCGCCCGCATATAAACCGGACGCGATTCGGGCCTGATCCGAATCGGGACATGCGCGGCAGACCGATTGGCCAATCGCCGATTCGGGTGGTAAATCTAGAATTAACGTTGGGAGCGCGGGTTTGCGCTGGCCCGTTTGACTCCGGGGATTGTCAATGCATTCGCACTTCAACTTGCGCAATTTGACCCGACTTGGTTGGGGTGCTTTGGCCGTGGCGGGCTGTCTTTTGGCTGGCAGCGGCCTCGTGCAAGCACAGACTGTGCCGCCTGGCTGGGTGTTTCAGGGAACCTGGCACGACGATCGCTGGGACGGGCAGTGGATTCCAGGGAATCCGGGCGTTCCGGACGGCGCGCCAGGTGCGATTCTGCAAGATGCCTATGCGCCATCGTCAATGCCCGACCGCGAAACGCAGCACATGATCAACCGTTGCCGCGATTACCACCATGACAGCGTTACCGGCGGCGCAGTGATCGGCGGCGTGGCGGGTGGCGTCATCGGAAATCGCCTGTCGGGCGGCAATCGCATTGGCGGCACGATCGCCGGCGCAGTCGTGGGGGGCGTGGCCGGTGCGGCGATCGAGCGCGGGGCCAAACATGGCCGTGACCGCGATTGCGACCGTTTTTTCAACGACTATCCCGAATATGCTTCAGACTATACCACGCAAATGCCCTATGGCGCGCCAATGCCGTATGGTGCCCAGATGCCCTATGGCGCCGCACCAATGGGGTATATAATGGTTCCGGTGATGCAGGCCCCGCTGGCCCCGTATACCGAGACTAAAACCGTCACGACCACATATGTCACCGATCGGCGCAGCCAGCGACACTACCGCGTGATGCGCGCCAAACCGCACTACAAAGACAAGCGCGTTTATACCGGAAGCTAAGCCGAAATCTAATTTTGGGGATCGCCGGGCAAGCCATGGCCGCGGTCGCCGGTCCATAACACGGAGCCGGCGCCCGCCGCGATCACGCAGGCAATCGCCAGCCATTGCCGCGCGCTAAGCGTTTCGCCCAGCATGGCCATGCCAACCAGCGCGCCCAGCGCCGGTTCGCCCGCAACCAGCACGCCAAATGCGCGGCCCGAGATCCCTTTCATCGCCACACGTTCAAGCGAAAACGGCAGCGCGCTCGACACCACCGCAACCACGAACCCTTGCGCCATCAGGCGCGGCGTCAGTAAATGCAGGCCCGCAGTCACGATCCCCACCGGCGCGATCACCAGCGCCGCCGTGGCCATGCCCACCGCCACCGCCTGCCCCGGGTGCACATGCGTTCCGCGCTGACCAAACACGATATAAAACGCCCAGAACATTCCCGCCAGCAACGCCAGCACGACACCCTTTGGATCGAGCGCATGCACCGGGCCGGCAATCGGCAACAGCAAGCCAAGCCCGACCACCGCAAGCCCGATCCACGCAAAATGCGCGATCCGGCGCGAATGGAACAGCGACACGCTCAGCGGCCCCATGAATTCGATCGCGATCGCCACGCCCAACGGAATTGTGGCCAGCGCCTTGTAAAACAACAAGTTCATTGCGCCGAGCGACCCGCCGTACAGCGCCATATCGATCAGTTCGCGCCGCGTCCATGACCGCCGCCATGGTCGCCATAACCCCAGCAAAAGCAGCGCCGAAAAGCCCGCGCGATACAGCGCGGTACCCTCTGGCCCGACTTCGCTGAACAACTGCTTGGCATACGACGTACCGACGATGACGCTGACCATCGCCCCCAGCAGCGCGGCATAAGGCGTCAACGCGCTGGTCGTATCAGGTCGGGCAGTTCCTTGGGCAATCGTCATCGCGGCGTTTCAGGTCCAATCAGGCAGCTTCGTTGCGCGAAACAGTCGCGGAATCACGCACTGTGTGCGCCCACGGCGCGTGGTAATGAATGGCAACGCTCACTTCGAACGTTTCACGGGCAAGCATAAGGAAACGTGCCGGAAATCCGGCCGCGCGCATAGTGCGGTTCATGGCTGTTCTCCTGCCAGGGCACCGCAGCGGCGCCTTGGCTGTTGGGCAAAAGACCGGTTGGTCCTTGTGTGAACAACCAAATATCCGATTCGCCGGAACCAATGACGCCTATTTTGGGTATCCAAGCGACCAATTTGTGCAGTACATTGCAGAATATGCGAAAAAAGATCGATCTTGATGATTTCGACCGGCGCCTGATTGACGAAGTCCGCCGCGACAACCAGCAACCCGCACGAATCCTGGCGGACAAAATCGGGCTGTCGGTCTCGGCAGTGCTGCGCCGATTGCGCCGCCTGCGCCAAGAACGTGTGATCATCGCCGACCACGCCATCATCGATCCTGCCCTGACTGGCTCTGCCCTGACCATGCATGTGCTCGTCAAAATGCGCCAGGCGGGCGCAAGTTCTATGGACGCATTCTCTCGTACCCTGGCCTACCACCGCGAAGTTACTGCCGCCTGGGACGTAACCGGCGACGACGATTTCATCCTGAAAGTCCAGGTCGCATCAATGCAGGATTACGACCGTTTCACCCGCCGCGCCCTGGGCGAGGACCAAGGTGTGCATTCATTCAAAACCCTGATCACCATCCGCACGATCGTCGACGATGACGCATCACGTCGGCCGTTATTGACGTTTGATAGCTAGGGTGCAGT
>JAYTHT010000470.1:0-11197 GCA_043732365.1 Novosphingobium sp.
AGCACGATCGCAAACACCGCCAGCACGAACAGCCCGCCGACCATGCCCCATTCTTCGGCCATGGTCGCAAACACAAAGTCGGTGTGCGCCTCTGGCAGATAGTCGAGGTGGCTTTGCGATCCGTTGCCAAAGCCTTTGCCGAACATTCCGCCCGACCCGATCGCGATCTTTGACTGGGTGATATGATAGCCCGCGCCGAGCGGATCGCTTTCGGGATTGAGGAAGATCAGCACGCGTTTGCGCTGATAATCATGCATCACGAAAAAGAACATGATCGGCGCGGCGACCGAGGCGCCGATTGCGCCACTGACAAACAACCACAGTGGCAGACCGGCGATGAACATCATCATCAATCCGCCAAAACTGATCGCCAGCGCGGTGCCCAGATCGGGCTGCAACATGACCAGCCCGGCCGGGATCAGCAGGATGACGATCGCTGGCATGATCGCGCGCCAGCCCCGGATCTCGTTCATCGGCAGCATCGCGTAAAACCACGCGAGCACCAGCACGATGCCCGGTTTCATCAGTTCCGACGGTTGCAACGTCATGAACCCCAGGTTCAGCCAGCGCTGACTGCCGCCGCCGATGCGCCCGATCAGTTCGACCAGCACCAGCAACCCGCACAGCATCAGATAGCCGGGCAGGGCAAGGCGTTTGAACCAGTCCTGCGGCGCGCGCGCCAGCATCATGGCCATGACCAGAAAGCCGAAATAACGGATGACATGCATCGCCGCCCATGGCTGAAACCGTCCGCCCGCGGCCGAATAAAGTACAGTGCCGCCAAACAGCGTCAACGCCGTCAATGGTATGATCACCTGCCACGGCTGACGCGCGAGCGCCTGGGGAATATAGGCGCGCGGCATTATTGCGGGTTCGGATCGCTTGGCACGGCTGGCGCGGCCGGCGGCACCGGTGCTGGCTGAATGGTCACCAGCGGCGCCTCTGGCTCTGGCGCAGGGCTGACTGCGTCGGTCACGGGAGTGGCGGGTTCGTCGTCGTGGGTGTTCGCATTGGCCTGGTCTTCGGCGGTATTATCGTCGGGCGCGGCGGGCGCGGCGGCGCCGTATTTTGCCGCGTACGATGCGTATGTCGCGGCCATGCGTTCCTGCATCGTGCCACCCCATTGTTTCTCGTAATCGGTCAGCACCGCCATCGCTTTGCCCTGATCGAACAGATAAGTCATGACATCGCGCGCGATCGGATAAGCCGAACCCGACCCGCCGCCGTGTTCGACCACGACCGCACACGCATAACGCGGTTTGTCGAAGGGCGCGAAACAGATGAAATGGCCGTGATCGCGGCGTTTCCATTGGCCGCCCTTGCCGTTACCCATGTTCAGCCCGACGACTTGCGCGGTGCCGGTTTTGCCCGCCATCTGCACGCCGGGAATCGGGATGCGCGCCTTGCCGGCGGTGCCGCGCCCGTTCACCACTTCGTTCATCGCGGCGCGGATCAGGTCGAGGTGGTCCTGTTTGAACCCCATCGACGGCGCCTGTGGCGCATGGCGGTCGAGCACCAGGCGCGGGTTGAGCTTCAGGCCGGATGCCAGGCGCGACACATATGTCGCCTGTTGCAGCGGATTGACCAGCATATACCCCTGGCCGATCGTCGCGTTGACGGTGTCATAGACCGCCCATTCCTTGTGATATTTGCGCATTTTCCACGCCGGATCGGGCACGGTGCCAAACGATTGGCCGGGATAGGGCAGCGGAAATTCCGATCCGAGCCCCATTCGGCGCATCATCGCGGCGATCGTGTCCATGCCGATCTGTTGCGCAAAGTGATAGAAATAGACATCGCACGACTGATAGATGCCTTTCATCATGTCAGTCGCGCCGTGGCCGTGGTGGTTCCAGCAGTGGAACACGCGGTTGCCAACGCGCAGGCCGCCCGTGCAATTGACCGATGCCTTGGGGTCGAGCCCCGCCTCCAGGAACGACAGCGCCACCATCGGCTTGACCGTCGATCCGGGTGGGTACAGTCCGCGCAGGACTTTGTTGCGCAACGGCACATGGTCGTTTTCGGACAGCATCTTCCATTCGATGCGGCCGATCCCGTCGGAAAACGAATTGGGATCGTAACACGGCATCGACACCATCGCGAGCACATCGCCGGTCTGGCAGTCCATCACGACGACCGACCCGCTTTCCAGTCCGATGCGCCGCGCGGCATATTCCTGCAGCCCGGCATGGACGGTCAGTTGGATCGCAGCGCCTGGAACGTCTTCGCGCGTGCCCAGATCGCGCACCACGCGGCCGCTGGCCGTCGCCTCTACCCGGCGCGCACCGGGCACGCCGCGCAGGCGAAGTTCAAACGTTTTTTCAAGGGCATCCTTGCCGATCTTAAAGCCCGGTGTGATCAACAGCGGATTGTGTTCGCGGACATAATCGTCGGCAGATGCCGGCCCGACATACCCGACCAGATGGCCGACCGCCGCGCCCGTCGGATAAAACCGCGAAAATCCCCGTTGCGGAATGACCCCCGGCAATTCGGGCAGGCGCACGCTGACTGCTGCGAATTTGTCCCAGTCGAGCTTGCTGGCGACTTCGACGGGTTGAAACCCATGCGACTTGCTGATCTTGTCCTTGATATCGGCGACATGATCGGGCGTCAGATTGAGCAGGCCTTGCAGTGTCGCCAGTGTCGCATCAGGATTGTCGAGCCGGTCGGGGATCAGGTCAACGCGAAAATCGGCGCGGTTGGACGCGATCGCCACGCCGTTGCGATCGAGCACCCAGCCGCGCCGGGGCGGGATCAGCGACAGATTGACCCGGTTGCTTTCCGATGCGGCGCTGTATTTGGCATTCTGCGCCACCGCGAGATAGGCCAGCCGCCCACCGAGCAGCAGCCCGACGCCGCCCTGGACCGCGCCCAGCAGAAACGTGCGCCGTTCAAATGTCTGCGTCAGCCGCGCGGCGGTCATCGGCAGTCTCGTCTTGGCGGCCATCATAGCCTCCTGATCGGGACGAGGCGCACGCGGTCGACCATGGCGACCAGTCGGTTGATCACCGGAAACAGCACAATCGTGAGCATCCATTGCGGCCCGATCGTCAACGGCAGCGGATAGCGCGCGGCAATTCCGGCGATGCTCGATGCCAGCACCACATACAGCGTCATCAGCACGATCGCGGCCAGCCAATCCTGCATGAAACTGCGCCACAAGAATCGTTCGTCGAGCACATCCATCGCCAGCATTGCCAGCGACCACAACACGATGCCCGATCCAAACGGTTGCCCGCTATACAGGTCGTCCCACGCGCCCAGCGGAAGACCCGCCCAGATCGGCAGAAAACCGGGCCGCAACATGCGCCACCCGAGCAACGTCATGAATGCCAGCGGCGGCATCACCGGGGCCGAGGCGATGATCGGCGAAAAGGTCATCATCGACAGTAGCATGATCGACACCCACGGCAGCCCGACCGCCAGCCACGGCATCGGCGCGCGGTTGATCGGGCGGCGCGGCGTGGCGTCGCGGCCAGAGGCCAGCGTGGTCGATGCGGTGCTGGTGGAACCGATCGCCACGACCTAGTTATCGTCCTTTGGCGGCGGCCCGGCGGCTTTGACTGCATCGGTCATTGCGGTGACGGCGGGCGCCTGGTAGATCGGCAGCACAAGCACAAAGTCGGTCGCGGCAGGATCGGCTGCCAGCCGTCCTTCGGCGCCATCACGCCGCGCCTGTGCCACCACTGCGACCGGAATGCCGGGTGGATAGATCCCGCCCGACCCCGATGTGACGAACACATCGCCGGGATGCAGCGGATTGTTGCCCATGGTCAGCAGGCGGATCGCGATTTTACCATTGGCGGTGCCCTGGACAAAGCCGGGCAGGCCATCGCCCACGCGGCGCACCGGCACGACATTGTTGGCATCGCTGATCAATAACACGCGCGCGGTATCCCGGCTGGTTTCGACGACACGGCCGATCAGGCCCGCCGCACCGCGTACGGGTTGCCCGGCGCGCACACCATTGGCATCGCCGGTATCGATCACGGCATAGCGTCGCGCGCTGGCCGCGGTCGATCCGATCAGGCGTGCGGCACTGATCGGCGGGGCAGTCGGGTCGATAATGTGAAGCAACGCTTTCAACCGGCGGTTTTCGTCGGCAGTCGCGCGCGCGCTAATCGCGGTGGCGCGCGCGCCGGCGATTTCGTGGGTCAGTTCCAGGTTCCGGTGGCCGGTGTCGAACCACGCGTTGATCGCCGAAACCAGCCCGGCGCCCGAACGGCGCGTTGCATTCGATGCTTCGCCCGCTGGTGCGCCGATTTCATTGGCCGCACCGCGTAAAAAGCCAAACGCGCCCGGATTGTACAGCGACACGCCAAGCGCGATTACCCCGATGATCACGCCGCCAACGGCGATCACATAGGCGGTAAATATGCCGTATTGCGCCCTGCGCGAATGGCCCGGGCGCAAATCTCGCGACCGCGCCATATAATCGATTTCCTTTCCAATCGCGCCCGCTACCGCGGCTTTGGCCGGGGTTATGCCTCAATTCGGCCTAGCCTGGCACCCGTCGCGATGAAACTGTGCTGAATGCGTACCGATTATGCGGTCATCAACACGCCGCGATAGATCGGATCTTCCATCGCGCGGCCAGTGCCCAGTGCGACACAGCTCAGCGGATCTTCGGCAACGGTCACCGGCAGACCGGTTTCCCGGCTCAAATGTTCATCCAGCCCCTGGATCAGCGCGCCGCCACCCGTCAGCACGATACCCTGATCAACGATGTCGGCGGCCAGTTCGGGCGCAGTATTTTCCAGTGCTATGCGCACGCCTTCGACGATCGCGCCGATCGGCTCGGACAGTGCCTCGGCGACATTGGCCTGGCTGATCGTGATTTCCTTGGGCACACCGTTCACCAGATCGCGGCCTTTGATGTGGATGATTTCGCCCACGCCGTCGGCGGGCATTGTCGCGATGCCGTATTCTTTTTTAATGCGCTCTGCCGTGGCTTCGCCGATCAGCAGGTTGTGATGGCGGCGGACATACGACACGATGGATTCATCCATTTTGTCCCCGCCAACGCGCACCGATGTGGTATAGGCCAGTCCGCGCAAAGACAGCACGGCGACTTCGGTGGTGCCACCGCCGATATCGACGACCATCGATCCGATCGGTTCGGTCACGGGCATGTCGGCGCCGATCGCTGCGGCCATCGGTTCCAGAATCAGGAACACCTGGCTGGCGCCGGCGTTGCTGGCCGCGTCACGGATCGCGCGGCGTTCGACCGAGGTCGACCCTGACGGCACGCAGATGACGATTTCGGGGTAGCGCAATACGCTCTTTTTGCCGTGCACTTTCTGGATGAAGTGCTTGATCATCGCCTCGGCCACTTCGATGTCGGCGATCACGCCGTCACGCAGCGGGCGGATCGCTTCGATGTTGTCGGGGGTCTTGCCCATCATCATCTTGGCGTCGTCGCCAACGGCCTTCACCCGCTTGATTCCGTTGATCGTTTCGATTGCCACCACCGATGGTTCGTTGAGCACGATCCCGCGATCCTGGACATAGACCAGCGTATTGGCTGTGCCGAGGTCGATCGCAATGTTCTGGGAACCGAATTTGAAGAATCGGGAAAACATCGATACCATTAGAAAATCCGTCGAATCAGTGGGTTGGCATGCTGCGGGATGCCGACCGAATTTGGGATGCAATGCGATCGCTGGGCATTAGCCTAACGTCCTGGCAAAACCCACCGATTTATGACGCGGAAACAGGGATAACCTGCACCAACCATCTCGAAAATCACCGGGTTCATCGCTAGGCTGCAATTATGGCTCATGAAATACGCCACATCCGCCGGCTTCCCGAACACCTCGTCAACCGTATCGCGGCGGGCGAAGTGGTTGAACGCCCGGCAAGCGCGCTAAAAGAGCTGATTGAAAACGCAATCGATGCGGGCGCGTCGCAAATCGGCGTACGCCTGTCCGAAGGCGGCCTGGCGCTGATCGAAGTCACCGACGATGGCTGCGGCATGCGCGCCGATGAAATCACGCTGGCGCTCGAACGGCATGCCACCTCGAAATTGCCCGAAAGCCTGATCGGCAGCGACGGCGCGCTGGAACGCGTGGTCACGCTGGGATTTCGCGGTGAGGCGCTGCCGTCGATCGCCTCGGTCGCGCGGCTGACGATTGAAAGCCGAGTGCCTGGTGGCGAACCCTGGAAACGCGTGGTCGATCACGGACAATTGATCAGCGATGGCCCCGCCGCGCTGCCATCGGGCACGCGTGTACGGGTCGAGGACCTGTTTGGCCGGGTGCCGGCGCGACGCAAATTCCTGCGCTCGGCGCGCTCGGAATGGGCTGCTGCGCTCGATGTCGTGCGGCGACTGGCGATGGCGCGGCCCGATATCGGCTTTACCCTCGAACACGATGGCCGCCGCGCGATTCAGGTACAGCCCGATGAACGGCTCGATACACGTGTGGCGCAATTGGTGTCACGCGATCTGGTCGCCAATTCGGTCGCGGTCGATCTGGTGCGCGATGAATATCATCTGGTTGGGGTGGCGGGCCTGCCGACGTACAACCGGGGCGTGGCCGATCACCAATATCTGTTTGTAAATGGCCGCCCGGTAAAGGATCGACTGCTGATCGGCGCGGTGCGCGGCGCCTATGCCGACATGCTGGCGCGCGATCGTCATGCGGTGCTGGCGCTGTTCCTGACGCTTCCGGCCGAAGAAGTCGATGTCAACGTCCATCCGGCCAAGACCGAAGTGCGGTTCCGCGATTCCGGGCTGGTACGCGGCATGATCGTGACCGGGTTGCGCCACGCGCTGTCCGCCGGTGACCGCCGCACGGCGCAGGCGCCCGACCACGCCGCGATGCAGGCCTGGCAGGTCGAGCCGATTGTCGATCTGCAAAGGACGCTGTTTGCGCGTCAACTGACACCCGCGACCGATGCCGCGCTGCGCCTTGGCGAAGCAGGCACAGCCTGGCATGGCCACGACGGGGCGGTCATGGCCCCGCTGTCCGCCCGCGCCGAACCGGCGGATGCGCCCGTGCCGCTGGCCGCCGATCATCCGCTGGGCGTGGCGCGTGGGCAAGTTGGCCGGACCTATATCGTGGCCGAGGCGGATGATGGGCTGGTCCTGGTCGATCAGCACGCGGCGCATGAGCGGCTAGTGCTGGAACGCCTGCGCGCGGCGGGCGCGGGGCAGGGGCTCGCGCCGTCGCAAGCGATGCTTTTACCCGAAGTGGTCGAGTTGGATGAGCCTGACTGCGACCGTCTCGAAGAAGCTGCGACGGACCTCGCGCGGTTCGGGCTGGTGCTCGAACGGTTTGGCCCGGCGGCGGTGCTGGTGCGCGCAGTCCCGGCCGCGCTCGGCAAAGGCGATCCGCATGCGCTGGTACGCGATGTCGCCGACGATCTGACGCGCAATGGGGCCAGCCTGCTGGTCGGTGAACGGCTCGATCTGGTATTGGCCACCATGGCCTGCCACGGCTCGGTGCGCGCGGGCCGGGTGCTGTCGGTCGCCGAAATGAATGCGCTGCTGCGCGAAATGGAGGCAACGCCCCGGTCGGGCCAATGCAACCATGGCCGCCCGACGTGGATCAAGCTGGCCCATGGCGATATCGAAAAACTGTTCAGGAGGACATGATGCGCAAGTCTGTTTTGGTCATGTTACCAGTGACTTTGGCCCTGACTGTGGCCGCCTGTTCGGCGGCCAAGCCGGATCGCGCGCCGCAACTGGCGCTCCAGCCAATCCTTTATCCTGACATAACGCAGAACAAATTGTACGGCTCGGGCTGCAATTTCGTGGCGTCGGACGGGGGCATGGGGGCGGTGTTCATGGCGCAAGACGATCGGGCGCTGATGAAACTGGACGATCATATTGTCGCGATCCCGACCGCCGCCGACGCCGCCGCGTTGCCACAAGGCGCGCACACGCATTATTCGGGGCCGCTGTTCGGCGCCACGCTGACCCAGGTGCCAGGCGGCAGGCGCAAGACGATGGGCGTCGTCGAAGTTTTCAGCGGCCACTTGATCATTTTCGACGCCGGGCGGCAGCCGGTTTATGATGCGACCGGCGACGTCCAGTGCAAGCCTATGTAGTGCAAGCCGATGTAGTGCAAGCCGATGTAGCATGCAGGCGCGTCAGTGAAACGAACCGCGCCGGCCGGTCTGCAGTTCGGCGGTGTGGTTCAGGCTGCGGGTATAGGCGTGCAATGCCGATGACACGAGCGCTGCCGGGATATGCTGTTGTGCTGAATCGAGTGCTTCGAGTGCGGTTTCCAGCAAAGCGACAATGCCCGTGGGCGGATCGTTGTTGGCAAAGGCGATAATTTTAAGCGCCGATTTCACGATAAAATTCCCCAATGACAAAATCAGGGAACGGGTTTGGCGCCACACGGCTGATCGCATTCTGAATTCATTGTGCAGGCGCGGTTCAGGTTTCTCGCGTCAAAAAAATCAATCGGACCCTTGCGGATTGCGCGTGCGGACCATTGCGCGGCTGGTCATGCTCAGCACCATCACGCCGTCCTGGTTGAAAACGCGCGTCGCGCTCTGGAATATGCCGCGATCGGGTTTTGACTGGCTGCGCCGTTTTTCCAGCATCTCGGTTTCCACGCTCAGCGTGTCGCCGGGGTACACCGGGCGCAACCAGCGCAATTCGTCGACCCCGGGCGATCCAAGGCCCTGATGTCCCAATGCTTTGTGGTTTTCGACGATCATGGACATCGTCATGCCGCACGTGTGCCAGCCGCTGGCGGACAGGCGTCCGAAATGCGTTTGTGCCGCCGCCGCATCATCGAGGTGAAACGACTGCGGATCGAATTTCGATGCGAAAGCGATCACTTCGTCGCGGGTGACCGCGTAAGCGCCGAACCGGTGGACCGCGCCCACGACCATGTCTTCATAGAACTGCATGGGCGCAGGTTTGCCCGGTGACGCGTGGTCTGTCAACGCATGTTAACCGGTCAATTAAATGGGCGCCTAAACGTTGAAGCGGAAATTCAGCACGTCGCCGTCCTTGACGATGTACTCTTTACCTTCCTGGCGAAATTTGCCCGCATCGCGGGCACCCGCTTCGCCGCCCAGTGCGATGTAATCGTCATAGGCGATTGTTTCCGCACGGATAAAGCCGCGTTCAAAATCGGTGTGGATTTCGCCCGCCGCCTGCGGCGCGCGCGCGCCCTGATGCACGGTCCAGGCGCGCGTTTCCTTTGGCCCGACGGTGAAAAACGTGATCAGGTGCAACAATTCGTACCCGGCGCGGATCACCCGGTTCAGTCCGGTTTCGTGCAGGCCCATTTCGGCCAGGAACGCCAGCCGTTCATCGCCGTCCATGCCGCACAGATCGGATTCGATCGCCGCCGAAACGATCACCGCCTCGGCGCCCTCGGCCTTGGCCCTGGCAAACACCTTTTCCGACAGCGCATTGCCACAGGCGGCGCAATCTTCATTGACATTGCAGACATACAACACCGGTTTGGCGGTCAGCAATTGCGCCTGCTGGAACACACGCAATTCGTCTTCGTCCTTGGGCTGGGTCAATCGTGCCGGTTTGCCTTCGCGCAACAGGTCAAGCGCCTGGCCCAGCACAGAGGCCAGGATTTTGGCTTCCTTATCGCCGGAATTGGCCTTTTTCTGCGCGGCAGGCACGCGTTTTTCCAGGCTTTCGAGGTCGGACAGCATCAGCTCGGTTTCGACCGTTTCAGCATCAGAAATCGGATCGATGCGGTTGTCGACATGCTGGATGTCGTCGTTTTCGAAACAGCGCAGGACGTGGACGATCGCGTCGACTTCGCGGATATTGCCCAAAAATTGATTGCCCAGCCCCTCGCCCTTTGACGCGCCGCGCACCAGCCCGGCGATATCGACAAAGCCCAACTGGGTCGGAATGATTTTCTGGCTACCGGCGATCGCGGCCAATTTTTCGAGCCGGGGATCGGGCACGCCGACATTGCCGATATTGGGCTCGATCGTGCAGAACGGATAATTGGCCGCCTGCGCCGCCTGCGTTTCGGTCAGGGCGTTGAACAGCGTCGACTTGCCGACGTTGGGCAGGCCCACGATCCCGCAGCGAAAACCCATGTGCGTGTCACTTTCCAGGTTGGCCGCAACCCTTGTGCGGTAAATTGACGTCTGGCCGCGCGATGGTATCCCTTTGCGCGCAGGTCAAGGGGAGAGACACCGTGATGATGAAAGCAACCGGGTTGAAGCGATGCTTCAGCGCGTTTTGGCGGTTGTTCGTGACTGTGGTGGCCCAGTTTCAATTGGTCCAGTTTCAATTGATCCAGACGCGAGCCGTGCTTGAGGCGACGCTGCGGCTACGCGCAGTGCTCGGCGTGATCGGCATACCGCAGTGGCAGGGGCGGCCGGGTCACGCATTGTCTGGGAAGCGCGCGGCGCAGGTACGCGCGGGATTGAGGCGGGTGATAGTGCCGGTTGGGCCGGCTGATTGACGGCATATGCTTCATTTAAACTTTAGGGCTTCGCGCCATGATGGCGCGGATATGAAACGCTCGCCTGTGCCTTTGTTTGTGCCGTTGTTGCTCGTGGCACTCGCACGGTGCACGCATCCCGATCCCGCCGCGCAATTTGCGCAAGCCAAAGCGGCATTTGCCGCCGAGGATTACAGCGGGGCGCGCGCAGCGGTTCTGGTGGGGCTCGATGCCGACCAGGGCAATCGTGCAATGCTGCTGTTGCTGGTGCGCGCGGATCTGGCGATGGTGATGGCGCGGGCAGGGCCCTAACCCGCCTGATGGATGGCGCCAATCCTGCGCAAGAGGTGACCGAACTGGCGGCAGAGGCCGCGTTGTTGCGTGGACATCACGGCGAAATGGTGCACGAAATGGAACGCCTGCTGGGCCATGACCAAAGCGCGACGGCGTGGCGTTTGCGCGGTGAGGCTGCGATGGCGGCGAACGACAGCGCCGCCGCGCTCACTGATTTCAAGCGCGGGATGGGAAATGGCGATTTCCGCATTGCCGCAGATTATGCCCGGTTCCTGATTGATGACGACAATATCGACGAGGCGGATCGCGCGCTGAAAGTCTTGCGCCAATCGGGCCCCGACCGGCTCGACACGCTGATGATTGCGGGCACGATTGCCCAGCATCGCGGGCAGCTTGATGCGGCGCAGGCCGCGTTTGACGACGCGGCAAAGCGGTTTCCGGCGCGCGTTGAGCCGCTGGTTGCACTGGCCGACCTGTCCGATTTGCGCGGGCATCTGGATCAGACCGCACGTTATGCC
>JAYTHT010000471.1:0-11197 GCA_043732365.1 Novosphingobium sp.
GCGATCGACACGATCGCCGCCTGGCCCACCGCAACCGGCCCGGCCAGCACAATCAGGGTAAGCGGGACCGTGGCGCCCAGCAGGACGATGCCGGTCTTCACATACAATTCGCCGCGCAAACCCGCCACAAAACGCGTCGGCACGCCCACCGTATTGGCCACAACCAGACCGAGAAACAGCGCGATCAGTGGCGGTTCGAGATATACCCGACTGCCTTGTCCCACTGCCCGCCACGAAAATCGCATAAGCCGCCACATAAAGCGGCACAAACGCCCCCAGAAAATCGCGCAAGCGATACCCCAGTGCCGACAATGCGCCGCCAAATACGGCCAACCAGAACATGAATTGTGTCAAATAGCGCGGATAGTTGGCGGCAAGGTCGGAGGTGATCTGGCCAAAACTGGTCCAGCGAGGGGTCAGCACCGCCAGCCAGCGCAGCGACAGCCCGAGCCGCGCCAGCACCAATGCGGCAATCACTATGCCCAGGCCAATGCCGACTGCCCACCAATCCTCGTCGCCGCGTTTAACGATCTGGCCTGGAGGAGAGGTTGCTGAACTGTCCGCCATGGTTCGCTCCGTGATCGCAGCAGCATCACGCCGCCCCATTCACGGGATACTCAACCTGAATAATTGAGTAAAGCGATCCTAGATATCATGCTTTAAAGCTCAGGTTCATGCCCGGGCCGTCTGGCGCGGTAAATCCGGTGGTTTCCTGGTCATAGCTCCGCGATATAAATTGCCCCCCACGCTGGCAAATGCGTGGGTCCAGCCCCGTTGACCGATAGCAACACGTCTCCTGCCGGGCTGGCGTGGTCGTGCGCTGCGCCGCCGATGTTAAACGCGCAATGGATTGCTTGCCCATCGTGCCGGCGCGAAAACGACAACATATCGCCGTAAACGCGCAAATGCTCGATATCGCCCAGCCGCAGCGCCGCGTGGGCATGGCGCAGGGCCAGCACATGGCGGGTATGCGCCAGCATTCCGGCTGGATCGTGCTCTTGAGCGGCAACCGCGCGCGCAATGTTGCCCGCCGATAGCGGCAGCCACGGTTCGCCAGTGGTAAAGCCGCCATGCGGCGCATCAGGGTCCCATGGCATCGGTGTGCGCACGCCATCGCGGCCCAGCGTCAGCGGCCAATTGGCGATCGCCTCTGGATCCTTGAGCAAATGGAACGGGATGTCGTCCTGCAACAGACCCAACTCCTGCCCCTGATACAGGAACATATTGCCGCGCAATGCCCCCAGCAACGCCATCGCCATGCGCCCGAATGGTCCGCGATCGGCGCCATCGGCCCACCGCGACAGACAGCGCGGGGCATCGTGGTTTTCAAACGCCCAGCTTGGCCAGCCTTCTGCCAAACCGTCCCGGCCGGGCGTGCCGGGCCAGTCGCGCAGGGCCTTGGCGACGATCGCGGCGTTTAACGCGGGGGCATAAAGGAAATCAAAGCCATAGGCGCTCGACAGGCGGTGATCGCCCGCGGTGTAGGCTTTCATCAGCGGCAACGGATCGTCGCCGCCGACTTCGGCAACAGCAAACACCGCGCCGAATTCGTCGCCCCCAAATTCGTCGCACACTGCGCGGATCCGTTCGACAAAGCCGACCACATCGGGATGGCCCTGGCTGTATGTCTTGATCTGGAAATCAAACGGCCGCGTGCGGGGCTTGCGGTCGGTCGCAGGCGGGTTGTCGGTCAGCGCGGGGTCAAACATCGCATGGTTCAACGCATCGAACCGGAACCCGTCAACGCCGCGTTTCAGCCAGAACCGCACCACATCCAGCAGCGCGTCCTGCACCGCGGGCAAATGCACGTTCAACTGCGGCTGGGCGGCCAGGAACTGATGGTAATAATATTGCCCGCGCCGCCCGTCCCAGGTCCAGGCCGGGCCGCCAAACACCGATTGCCAGTTGTTGGGCGGGGTGCCATCGGGCCGCGCATCGTGCCACACGTACCAGTCGGCGTGTTCACCGGTGCGGCTTGCGCGGCTGTCGCCAAACCACGCATGCCGATCCGAAGTGTGCGCAAACACCAGATCGATCGTGACCCGCAGGCCCAGATCGTGCGCGCGGGCGACCAGGGCGTCGAAATCCGCAAGCGTGCCGAATATCGGGTCGACATCGCGGTAATGGGCGACGTCATAGCCATAATCGGCCATCGGGCTGGTGAAAAACGGCGAAATCCACACAGCATCGACGCCCAGTCGCGCAACATAGTCGAGATGCGCAGTTATCCCCGGCAAATCCCCCACGCCATCGCCATTGCTGTCGGCAAAGCTGCGCGGGTAAACCTGGTAAATCGCCGCGCCGCGCCACCATTCGTGGTCAATCCGCTTACTCGCTTCGATCATCTGCTTGGCCCTTGGATGTTCATTTGCCTGCAAATCACAGGTCCGGGGCGCGCAGGTCAAGGGGCAATCAGGGTGCTGTCATATCTGCCGCATAATCAACGCGCTGCGGGTGCCGATCACCAGTCGCAAAGAACCGCCCGGACGTTACGCTGCATCCTTTTCGATCCGGATCAGCAGCGCTTCGGCGCTGACTTGCTGGCCGGTGACGACCGGCAATTCGGCGACGGTGCCATCGAGCGGGCTTTTGATAGCCTGTTCCATTTTCATGGCTTCGAGCGTCAGCAGCGTCTGGCCTTTGGTAACCCGGTCGCCAGCCGTTACCATGACCGATGTCACCAGGCCCGGCATCGGAGCAAATATCGCACCCGGGCCATCCTCGGCGTCGGCCCCGGCGGGCCGCCAGGGCGTGATCAGCCAGGTTGCGCCCGCTTCGCTGGCCAGCATGCCGCGCGGGGTGCGTGTGGTCGAACCGCTGCCGGTCCCATCCAGCGTAACCGCATGGCCAGTTTCGCCATCGTCAAGCCGCACCTCGACCGGCACGGGCGCTGCATTCAGCCGCCAGCCGGCAATGTACGGCGCCGGCCCGGTATCTGCGGCATCATGGAATTGCTGGGCAACAGATTGCAGCAGTGCGGCGCCTGGCATTGGACGCGCGGCCCAGTCTTCGCCGCGGCGGCCGACCAGGCCGGTATCGAGGTGCCCGGCGATGACATCGGCATCGGTCAGTGCGCGGGCGAGGAACGACGCGTTGGTTCGCACTGGCCAGCATTGCACCGCGCAGGCCATTTCGGCCAAACCGGCAAACGCCTGGTCGCGCGTACCGGCATGGTAGATCAATTTGGCCAGCATCGGGTCGTAATAGGGGCTGACCGTATCGCCCTGGGCTACGCCGCTATCAGTGCGGCCGCTATCGGTGCGGCCGCTATCGGGCAGGCGGAAATGATCCAGCCTGCCAATGCTGGGTAAAAACCCCGCCGCAGGATCTTCTGCATACAGCCGCGCTTCGACCGCGTGCCCGGTCAGTGTGATCTGGTCCTGGGTCAGTGGCAGCGGTTCGCCGCTGGCCACGCGCAATTGCCATTCGACCAGGTCGATGCCGGTGATCGCCTCGGTCACCGGATGTTCGACTTGCAATCGGGTGTTCATTTCCATGAACCAGATGCGATCGGCATCGAGCTTGCCCGAGCCATCGGCGATGAATTCCACGGTTCCGGCGCCGCGATAGTTGACCGCCGCCGCCGCGCGCACTGCCGTCATGCACAGCCGGTCGCGCGTGGCGGGGTCCATGCCGGGGGCAGGGGCTTCTTCGATCACTTTCTGGTGGCGACGTTGCAGCGAACAGTCGCGTTCGAACAGATGCACGACATGGCCGTGCGCATCGCCAAATACTTGCACCTCGATATGGCGCGGCGACTGGATGTATTTCTCGATCAGCACATGCGCATTGCCAAACGCGCTTTGTGCCTCGCGCTGGCACGAGGCGAGCGCTTCGCCAAAGTCCGCCGGGTTTGTCACCAGCCGCATGCCTTTGCCGCCGCCGCCCGCGACGGCCTTGATCAGCACCGGATAGCCGATGCTGGCGGCTTCGCCTGCCAGCACTGCCGGGTCCTGATCGTCGCCCATGTACCCGGGCGTGACTGGAACGCCCGCCGCAATCATCAGCCGCTTGGCCGCGTCTTTCAGGCCCATCGCGGTGATGCTGGCCGGATCGGGACCGACCCAGACCAGCCCGGCATCGATCACGCTTTGCGCAAACGCTGCGTTTTCCGACAGAAAGCCATAGCCGGGGTGGATCGCCTGCGCGCCGGACACGCGCGCGGCCGCCAGGATCTGTTCGCCCACCAGATAGGATTCGCGCACCGGTGCCGGGCCAATTGCAACCGCCGTGTCGGCCATCCGCACATGCAGCGCATTGGCGTCCGCGTCAGAATATACCGCGATTGTGCGGATGCCCATGGCCTGCGCCGTGCGGATCACGCGACAGGCGATTTCGCCGCGATTGGCGATCAAAACTGATTCAATCATGGTTTACATCCGGCATGGGTCACATCCGGAACACGCCGAACTGCGCGCGTTCGGGTATGGGTGCTTCCAGACAGGCGCCGAGCGACAGGCCAACGACATCGCGGGTCTGCCCCGGGTCGATGATACCGTCATCCCACAACCGGGCCGAGGCGAAATACGGACTGCCTTCGGCTTCGAACCGGTCACGGATCGGGGCCTTGAACGCTTCGGCCTGTTCGGGTGTCCACGTGGAGGCGTCGCGGTGGACCGTGGCGAGCACGCTCGCCGCCTGTTCGCCGCCCATCACCGATATGCGCGAATTGGGCCAGGTGAACAGGAAACGGGGATCAAAGGCGCGCCCGCACATGCCGTAATTTCCCGCGCCAAACGATCCACCGATCAGCACAGTGATCTTTGGCACGCTGGCCGTGGCGACTGCGGTGACCAGCTTGGCGCCGTCGCGCGCGATCCCTTCGGCTTCATACTTGCCGCCGACCATGAAGCCGGTGACATTCTGCAAAAACAATAGCGGGATGCGGCGCTGGCACGCGAGTTCGATGAAATGCGCGCCTTTGGTGGCGCTTTGCGAAAACAGCACGCCATTGTTGGCCAGGATCGCCACCGGCATCCCGTGGATATGCGCAAATCCGGTGATTAGCGTGGTGCCGTACAGCGCTTTGAATTCGTGGAATTCGCTGCCGTCGACGATCCGCGCGATGACTTCGCGCGCGTCATAGGCTTCGCGCAAGTCCTCTGGGATCAGGCCGTAAAGGTCGTCCGCCGGATATAGCGGCGCTTTTGCGATCTGGCGATTGACGGTCTGGCGGTTTCCTGGGGCCGCGTGCGGCGGGGGCAGCGTGCTGACGATGTCGCGCAAGATCGCCAGCGCGTGATCATCGCTGGCCGCGAGATGGTCGACCACGCCGGATTTGCGCGCATGCAGATCGCCGCCGCCCAGATCTTCGGCAGTGATGTCTTCGCCCGTTGCGGCCTTGACCAGTGGCGGCCCGGCCAGAAAGATCGTACCCTGCTGGCGCACGATCACCGTTTCATCGCTCATCGCGGGCACATACGCGCCGCCTGCCGTGCAACTGCCCATAACGCACGCGATCTGGGCAATACCTTGCGCCGACATCTGCGCCTGATTGAAGAATATCCGCCCGAAATGATCGCGATCGGGAAACACTTCGGCCTGGTGTGGCAGGTTCGCCCCGCCTGAATCGACCAGATACACGCACGGCAGGCGGTTTTCGGCGGCGATGGTTTGCGCACGCAGATGTTTTTTGACCGTCATCGGGTAATAGGTTCCGCCTTTGACCGTGGCATCATTGGCCACGATCATGACCTGGCGCCCCGCCACCCGCCCAATGCCGGTGATCAGGCCCGCTCCGGGCACTTCGTCGTCATACAGGCCAAAGGCTGCCATCTGCCCCAGTTCGAGCAACGACGATCCCGGATCGAGCAGGCGTTCGACCCGCGCGCGCGGCAACAGCTTGCCCCGCGCGGTGTGGCGATCGCGTGCCCTGAGCCCGCCGCCGAGCGCGATGTGCGCCACGCGGTCGCGCAATTGCGACGCCAGCGCGCGATTGTGCGCGTCGCGCGCCACGACCTCGGGCGCCATGCGATCCAGTGCTGTGCCGATAACGGGGCCGCTCATGCTGAGCTACCCGTCACGCGCGGGCGCCGATCAGTTCACGCCCGATCAGCATGCGGCGGATTTCGTTGGTGCCTGCCCCGATGTCGAGCAATTTGGCATCGCGCAGGAACCGCTCGACCGGCCAGTCGCGGGTATACCCCGCACCGCCCAGCGCCTGAACCGCTTCGCCCGCGGTGCGAAACGCATTTTCGCTGGCCAGCAGGATCGCGCCCGCTGCGTCAAACCGCGTCGTGTTGCCCTTGTCGCACGCGCGCGCCACTGCGTAGACATAGGCGCGCGCCGATTGCAGCGCGACATACATGTCGGCGACTTTGGCCTGGATCAGTTGAAACGTGCCGATCGGCGCGCCAAATTGCCGCCGTTCGCGCACATAGGGAATGACCGTGTCGAGGCACGCCTGCATGATCCCCAATTGCAACCCCGCCAGCACGACGCGTTCATAATCGAGCCCGCTCATCAACACGCCGACCCCGCCATGCAACGGGCCCATTGCCGCGTCATCGGGCACGAAACAATCGTCAAACACCAGTTCCGCCGTGGGCGATCCGCGCATTCCCATTTTATCGATCTTTTGCCCGATCGAAAACCCGGCGAACGTGTTTTCGATCAGGAATGCAGTGATGCCGCGTGACCCGCCGTCTGGTGCTGTTTTGGCATAGACCACCAGCGTATCGGCGACCGAGCCATTGGTGATCCAGTATTTCGTGCCGTTCAGCCGGAACCCGCCGGGCACAGTTTCGGCGCGCAATTTCATGCTGATCACATCGCTGCCTGCGCCAGCCTCTGACATCGCCAGCGCACCGACATGGTCGCCGGCGATCAACGGGGGCAGGTATTTCGCCTTTTGGTCCGGCGTGCCCCAGCGGCGGATCTGGTTGATGCACAAGTTCGAATGCGTGCCGTATGACAGGCCGACGCTGGCGCTGGCGCGGCTGATTTCCTCGACCGCGATCACATGGTCGAGATATCCCAGGCCGAGCCCGCCATCAGCTTCAGCCACGGTCAACCCATGCAGCCCAAGCGCGCCCATTTCGGGCCACAGTTCGCGCGGAAACCGGTCTTGCGCATCGATCGCAGCCGCAATCGGCGCAATCCGTTCGTCGGCAAAACGCGCGACCGTATCGCGCAACATCACGGTCTGTTCCGACAGGCCAAAGTCGAATTCGGGTGTGGCGCGCATGGCATCCTCATAAGTTACTTGCCACAGAACCTATCGCATCGGACACTTCACTGGAAATTGAAAATGGGCGCAAGTTCATATAGGTTCTATCTATGATAAAGCGCCATCACATCCGCCAGTTCCTCGGTGTCGCCGACGCCGGCAGTTTCGTCCAGGCGGCGGCACGGCTGCATATCACCCAGCCATCACTGTCGGCGGGGATTGCCGAACTGGAACGGTTGGTGGGCACGCGGCTGTTCGTGCGCAACCGCCGGCTCGTCCGTCTGACCGAGGCGGGCGGCACATTTCTGCCGATTGCGCGCGATCTGGAGCGTGGGTTTCGTGCCGCCGACAGCTTTGGCCGGGGGATAGTGCCCGACTGGCCGACGCTGCGGCTGGGTGCGATCCGCACGATTGCGGCGGCCAGTTTGGGCGCGGTGGTTGCGCCGTTGCTGCGTGCGTATGGCGTTGAGGTGATCGAGGGCAGCGACCATGACTTACGCGGCAATCTGGCCAGCGGGCGGATTGCCTGCGCGCTGACGTTGTTGCGCGATATCGAACATGCGGTCGAACACAGGGTCGAACACAGGGTCGAACATGGGTTGGTCGCGTATCCGTTATGGGACGAACCGTATCGTATGTTTGTACCGGTCGGCCATCGCCTGGCCCACTGCGGCGAAGTCGCGCCAGAAGACCTGGCCAGCGAAATCATGATCGCGCGCCGGGCGTGTGAAGTGCTGGAAGACACCAGCCGGTTTTTCACCTCGGTCGGTGTCCGCCCGCGCTTTGCCTTGCGCAGTGAAAGCGATGAACGCTGTCTGGCGATGGTTGCGGCGGGATTGGGGATTACGACGGCGCCGGTTTCGCTGGCGATTGCAGGGACGGTGGCGATCGATGTTGCAGGGTATGCGTTTCGGCGAAGGGTCGGTCTGGTGTGCGATCCGGGGTTTGCGCAGGACCTGACGGCGCGTGGGTTGGTGGATGTGATTGCAGCACAAACCTCTGCGCTTGCGTCCCTCCGGATTTGATCGCGCTGTTCTGCACGCAGAGCTTGCACCCGGCGGCCAAGTGGTGTTCGGTTTTGCCGCAGGACCCAGACCGCGATTTCGCGCGTTATCCCGAGTCCCAACACATTTTTTTGAGACATTTGTCCTGTCGTGACTTTGCCTGCCTCTGCCTTTTATGATCGTCGTCTGGTGTTAAGGCGACTTGGCACCGCCGGCGCGCTGGCGTTGGCGCTGGCCGAAGGGGTCGGCGTGCTGCCCGAGGCGAGCCCACGCGCTTCGGCCGCAGAATTCATCTCCCGCCGTCCGTCGCCCGCCGACCGCCGCTTTTCCAGCCCGGCGGTAGAAGCGGAAATTGCGCGGGTCGGGGCGCTGATTGCCGACCCGGAACTGGCCTGGCTGTTTGTCAATTGCTATCCCAACACGCTCGACACCACCGTCGAGCTCGGCGTGCAGGACGGGCGGCTCGACACATTTGTGCTCACCGGCGATATTCCCGCGATGTGGTTGCGCGATTCATCGGCGCAAGTGTGGGGGTATCTGCCGCTCGCCAAATCTGATGCGGCGCTGCAACAGTTGTATCGCGGGTTGATCGGGCGTCATGCACGGTCGGTGCTGATCGATTCTTATGCCAACGCCTTTGCGCGCGATCCTGGCGCGGTGCATTCACCGCTGTTCTGGGTGGCCCAGGATATCACTGCGATGCGCCCCGGTGTGGCGGAGCGTAAATGGGAGATCGATTCGCTCTGTCATATCGTGCGGTTGGCCTGGGGGTATTGGCAGATAACCGGCGACACCGCGCCGTTCGACAGCGAATGGCACCGCGCCGCGCAAGTCATTGTCGCCACCTTGCGCGCCGAACAGCGGCGTGACGGGTCCAGCCCGTACCGGTTTCAGCGTTTGACGCCGAACCCGACCGACACGCTGATGCTGGGCGGTATGGGCGCGCCGACGCGCAAAGTAGGGCTGATCCATTCGATGTTTCGCCCGTCTGACGATGCCTGCGTCTATCCGTTCCTGATCCCGGCGAACCTGTTTGCGGTGCGCGCATTGCGTTGGCTGGCGGATCTGGCGGGAACGGTGCTGGACGATGCGACATTGGCCAACGATGCACTGGCGCTGGCCGCAGAAGTCGACGCGGCGCTGGCACAATATGGGCGCATCGGCACGGGCAACACGGCGGTGTGGGCCTATGAAGTCGATGGCTTTGGCAACACGCGGTTCATGGACGACGCCAACGCGCCCAGCCTGTCATCGCTGGCGTATCTGGACTGTGTGCCGCGCGATGACGCGCTGTTCCGCCGCTCCGAGGCGCGTTGCTGGAGCGAGGCCAACCCCTATTTCTATTCCAGCGGCGGCCATACGGGGATTGGCGGGCCGCACGCGGGGTTGGGCATGATCTGGCCGATGTCGTTGATGATCCGTGCGTTGTCGTCGGATGATCCGCGCGTGGTCGCAGGCTGCATCGCGCAACTCAAGACCAGCCACGCCGGCACCGGGTTCATGCACGAAGCATTCGAGGCGGGGAACCCGACGCATTACACGCGGCCGTGGTTTGCATGGGCCAACGGGCTGTTTGGCGAAATGGTGATTAACCTGGCCGCGCGCATGCCGCGCGTGCTGGCGGAGCCATCGGCGTTGCGTCCGGGTTGAACCGGCGCATCTGGCGGCCATCAGGGATCGCCTGGCACGCCATAACTGGGGGCAGACTGTGGATTGAGGGCGCGCGTCACATAATCGTGCATTTGTGGGCGGTACAAGTCCCACAGCGCGCGCAATTGCGCGATGGGTGCAGCGTCGGCCCAATCGACGCGCAGATCGACCAGCGGCCAGGGTTGTTCGGCAACGACCAGCACGCCGGCGGAATGGATCGGCCCTGCTTCTCCGCCCGCAGCAAGCGCGGCCTCCAGCGCGGCCAGCAGGCGGTCGGCCAAATCAGCTGCCGGATCAGCGGCAAAGGCCGCCAGCATCGCCGGCAACACGTCATCGCTGCCCAGCATATTGCCGGCCGCGACGGCATCCGGTCCAAAGCGGTGCCCGTTGCGCCCTAGCGCATTGGCCCCGCTGAAGGCGCTTTGCCCGCTGGCATTGATCGCGGTGACCTGGCGCCAGGGCGCGTGGTCGCTTGCCGCCTTTTCGATTGCGGCCATCGTCGCGGCGGTGTCGGCGCCGCGCGCCATGAACGTCAGGCCGATCTGCCCGAGCCGGGGGTCGGTCACGTTTTGGGTTGCCACCGCGCCGACCCCGGCGCGGGCATGGGCGCAACGGGCGGCGACGGCCGGGCTCGACGATGCCAGCGCAACGCCGAATTGCCCGGTGCGCGGGCAACGCGCGACGATGGAAAAGGTCACGGGATCATTCCAGTGGCTTCGATTTCTACCAGCCATTCGGGGCGTGCCAGCGCCGACACGACCAGGCCGGTGGACACCGGGAACACCCCCTTCAGCCACAGCCCCATTTCGCGATAGACATCCTCGCGATAGCGGATGTCGATCAGATACACGACGACGCGGCAGATGTGGCCAATGTCGCCGCCGGCTTCTTCCATCAGCAATTTGATGTTTTCCATCGCCTTGCGGGTTTGCAGCGTGGCATCGCCAAGTCCGATGCTTTCGCGCGTGTCGAGGTCTTGCGCGATTTGGCCGCGAACAAATACCATGCGTCCGCTGGCGACGACCGCCTGGCACAGATCGTTGTCGAGGTTTTGTTCGGGATAGGTGGTTTTGGTGTTGAACGGGCGGATGCGAGTGTGGGTCGGCATCAGACTTCCTCTGGCTGCGCCACGCGTAGGGCGATATGGTCGGCAAGGTAGGCTGCGTCGTGCCACACGCCCCAGATGAATGCAGACGAGCGGTTGTTGAGTCCCGGCAGGCCCACGAAATGGAGCCCCGGCACATCGCTGACCCCGCGCGAATGGCGCGGGGTGCCGTCCGGACCGAACACGTCGATTTCGATCCAGCTGAAGTCAAAGGCGTAACCGGTCGCCCAGATCACCGTGGTGATCCCGGCATTGGCGAGGTCCAGCGCG
>JAYTHT010000472.1:0-3443 GCA_043732365.1 Novosphingobium sp.
ATCGTGAAAGACCACGCTCGCACTGCGGATCAGCGGCTCGGCCTTGCGCGTCAGCAGTTCCGGGTCGCCTGGGCCTGCGCCGACCAGCCACACGCTGCCCGGGGGGAAATCGTCGGTTTGGCTGGTCCCGGATTTTCCGATCATTGTGCTGCCTCCGTCTCGAGCAGAAGGGCCGCCTGCACGAGGCGGGCAATCGAGGGGCGGCATGACCCGCAATTGGTGCCCGCGCGGTTGCATCGCCGATCGCGACGACGGTGCCCGCGCCAGCGCGAGCGGCAGCGATGATGCGTTTGCTTTGGCTGATCGCCGCGTTGCGCAATTCGCCATGGGCCTCTGACTTGGTCAGACCGCGATTGTGCATCAGGATCCGCTTTGCCCGGTCGATCGCGTGATGGTCTGCCGGTTGCCCGCGCGCGACATCGAGTTCCGATTGCAATCGACTAAAGGCGTTGAACCGCCGCACCGCCAGATCGAGCAGCGGCCGAATCCGATGCGCCCACAGGCCATCGACGACATAAGCCGACACCCCAGCATCGATCGAGGCGGCGATGGCATCGCCATCAGACCTGTCGACAAACATCGCAATTGGCCGGGCAATACGCGGCTGACCGCAAAATATTCTTCCAGCACGTCGCGCGATGGATTGCCCAGATCGAGCAGCATGATGTCCGGCGCAATTTCGCTAATACGCGCGACCAGACCACGTCGTTCGGTGACCACAAAAACCTCGCAAGCTTCGATCGACGCAAGGCCTTCGCGGATGATTGCCATGCGCGGAGCACTTTCGTCGACAATGGCAATGCGCATGGCGCATTGTGCATTGCAACATGCGCGGTGCGCATGGCAATTTGGAGATGGCGGCCGAGTGGGGGAAAATTGGTGTTTTGGATTGGTAATTGGCGGGTGCGACATAATGTTGACGCCAATGACAGTTTGCTTTTGAGAAATGTTTCGACGGCGAATTTTACGTCCAATAACGCGAAATTTATGCCGGATGGACCTTCGTTGTGCGGCGCCATCGACATAAATCTATAATTTTTTCAATATGAAGCCAATCATCACCGCGTGAGCGGGAAGGCTATTGAATGGTAACGTTTGCGCGGGGGCTTTCCTGTTGCGGCGCACACGGTAAGATACGCCCCCGGTTCTTTATTCAGGTGACCCCGATCGATCCGCTCAAGGCCTTGTCCGACCCCTCGTTTTGCCGCATCGCCGGTGCTCGCCTGTCGGGTGGGAACAGCGTCCGGCTGTTGATCGATGGGCCACAGACATTTGCCGCCTGGCTGGAAGCGATTGGCCAGGCGACGGAGTCTGTCGATCTGGAAAATTACATCCTGCAATCGGATGCGATTGGTGCGCGGTTTGCCGAGGCGCTGCTGGCGGCGGCTGCGCGCGGGGTCAAATGCCGGGTGTTGTACGATTGGCTGGGGTGCCTGACGCGCACGTCCCGGGCGTTCTGGAAAACTTTGCGCCAGGGTGGGATTGAGGTGTGCACTTACAATCGGTTGCGGCTGTCAAATCCGATGCATGCAATCAGCCGTGATCACCGAAAAGTGGTGTGCGTGGATGGCGTGGTCGCATTTACCGGCGGGCTGTGCATCGGCCATGACTGGATGGGCGACCCCGCGCGGGGGATCGCGCCGTGGCGGGATACCGCGATCGAATTGCGCGGACCGGTGGTCGCCGATATCAGGGCCGCATTCGAAGATAGCTGGGCGGCGGCGCAATACCATGCTTCACCAGTTCATGTGGGGCCTGTGCATGCGGGCGTGGCTCAGCATGCGGCCGCTAGGGAGCCTGATGGGGCCGGGGTTACGGTTTCGGTCATTGCGGGGCGGCCCGGCGTGATGGGGCTGTACCGGCTGGAACAACTGGTGGCCGAAGTGGCGCAGCGATCGCTGTGGCTGACCGATGGATACTTTGTCGCAACGACGGCCTATGTCCGCGCGTTGACCGGCGCGGCGCGGTCCGGGGTCGATGTCCGACTATTAGTGCCCGGATCGAGCAATTGGCCGGTGGTGGGCGCGCTGTCAAAGTCCGCGTACCGACCGTTGATCGATGCAGGCGTGCGGATTTATGAATGGAATGGGCCAATGATTCACGCCAAAACCGCCGTTGTTGACGGGTGCTGGACCCGGATCGGATCGAGCAATTCAAATCTGGCAAGCTGGATCACCAATCGCGAGCTGGATGTGACGATCGAGGATCACGAACTGGCCGGGCAAATGGAGGCGGCGTTCGAGCGGGATATAACCAATGCCACCGAAGTCGTCATCGGCGATAGCCGCACCTGGTTGGGCAAGCCGGTGTCGTTGCAAGGATCTTCAACCGATACGCAGCAGCGCGAAGCGGGCACCGCGGGCAAGCGACTGTTGTCGGGAGCGATGGCGGTGGGCAGCACTTTGAGCGCGACATTCCTGTATCGCCGGCCGCTGGGACCGGCGGAATCGCTCGTTGTGCTGGGTGGTGGCGTGGCGCTGGTGCTGCTGGGGATCGCCTTGATCGCGTTTCCGCATGTGTTTGCGTGGGCGTTTGCCGTGGTTGCGATCTGGGGCGGGATCGATCTGGCGTTGCGTGCATACCGGCTGTGGCGGTCTGGCGCGGTAGAGCGCGGCGGATGATGCGGATTGTCAGCTGGAATTTATGGCACACTACGGGGGCCAAGCTGGTCGATGTTTGCCGGCTGATCGCGCGGACCAGTCCCGATTTGCTGGTGATGCAAGAGGCAGAGGCCACGATCGATGCGCTGCCGCAGCGGCTGGGTGGATGTTATGCGCGGCTTCCATTGCCGGGCCGCCATCATGGGCTGGCCGCGTGGAGTCCGGATCAATTTACCACGTGGGCGGGCGGGCTGGCACTGCCGCGCGGGTTGATCGTGCAGCGTTGCAGCCAGATCATCGATTACGCGGGCCTGACGATTGCTAATGTGCATTTGTCACATGGACAAGTGCTCAATCGTCGCCAGTTGCGGCGGATTGCCGATGCGATCCCGCACCGCTGCACGATTTTGGGCGATTGCAATATGGTTGGCGCGGCGTTGCTGCCCGGATTTGACGATGTCGGCGCGCGGATTGCCACGCATCGTATGGGCGGGGTTGTGCCGTTGCGGCTGGACCGGTGTTTTTTGCGCGGTGTCGAATGTATGGACGCACGCGTATTGGCGGCAGGCGCGTCGGACCATCGTCCGATGCTGATCGAGATCGCGGTGGGGTCTGACTGCGGGGGAAAGGGTGACAATGAGGGTTTGGTGTAATTGGGTAGTCGCCGATCGCCGTGGTCGGGTTGGCGCGAGGAAAATTTAGGGGTTTACGCACCGTTGTCTAATTGATCGCTTAATCGGCACACAGAGGTGGCTCGGCAAAACTGCGCAGTGCGATAATTGGATTTTCTGCCTGACGGCGGCCAATGGGGCCGCATGACAGGAGCGTAAATGGGCAAACGAC
>JAYTHT010000473.1:0-11141 GCA_043732365.1 Novosphingobium sp.
GAAGAATTCAGGACTGTCTGGTGCGGTCGAGAAGACTCGAACTTCCACGGCCTTACGGCCACAACGACCTCAACGTTGCGCGTCTACCAGTTCCGCCACGACCGCACGTCGCAAACGGGGCCGGCCAATGGCCGGTGCACCCGTCGGGGTAGGAGCGGGCAACTAGCAAACGGCTATGCCGCGCGCAACCGGATTTCATAAAAAGGCTTGGCGGGACTTCACAAAAAAGCGCCACAGCCCTGCCTGGTAGCCTAGTTTATTCAGGTTTCCAGCCGATTTCGGCAAATCGCGCGGTCTTTGGCACGTCGGTCACCGCTTCGTTGATTGTTTCACTTTCACCCGGTTTCAACACATCCTTGGGCGGGATCACATTCCAGGTATAGACGATACGGTTCTTCGCATCGCGCAGCACGATCAGGATCGGCGGCACTTCACGGACGTCCTTGCCCACATTGGTGACAGTGCCGCTGGCGCCGAAATATTCGGTGCCGTTGGGCAAAGTGCGGCGGTCCTGCCGATCGGCGGGGAACACGAGTTCCAGATCGGGGCGGGTTGCGCCGAACGTCGCCTTGGCCACGGGCAGCCAGTCGGGCATGCCGAAATACGCAGCCATACCGATCAGTGCCGCGACCAGCAGCGCAAACACCACACCCGCCGCGGTCCACAGCTTCAGCGGGTTGCGACGCGGGCGAAACGGTGGTTCGTGGGCAAAGACCGAGCGGTCGTCAGCGTCCGCTGGCACCGGTGCAGATCGTGCGACCGGGGGCGGTGGCGCGACCGGGGCCCTGGGCCCATCCATCGCCGGCACTGGCACCGCGCGGCCCGAAGGCACAGCCGCTGCAACCGGTTCATCCGGTTCCGCAACTGGCGGCACGACGGAGGCGGCGTCATTGCCAGGTTCAGAGACAGCTTTGGAACCAGGTTCGGGCACAGCTTCTGGCCGCAGGGGCAGCTCGGGGCCCGACTGAAACCAGCTATGGCGGCAATTGGCGCAGCGTACTGTGCGCCCGTCCACACCGATTGCGCTGTCGGGTACGACATAGCGCGTCGAACATGCGGGACAGGCAATTATCATGAGCGGGTTTAACAACCCCGGGCGCACAGAAACAATAGCTGCAACGACAATGAATTGCGTCCACGGCCTTTTTTCCACATGCATTGACGCGTACCATAGCCCAAGGCACCTGACGCAAGGTCGATGTTACCTTATCTGCCCAGCTCCCAATACCCAATTGCCCCTTCACATAAAGAACCCCAGACCTGCGACCATGAGCGAGCCTGATGCGGAAATCGTGCAATTCGACAACGTCGGGCTGCGCTATGGCACCGACAAGGAAGTCCTGACCGACATTTCCTTTACGCTGTACCCGGGCCGGTTCTATTTCCTGACCGGGGCATCGGGCGCGGGCAAGACCAGTCTGTTGAAATTGTTATACCTGGCACAGCGCCCCTCGCGCGGGTTGATCCGCATGTTCGGCACCGACGCGATCACGCTATCGCGCGAACGCCTGCCCGGGTTTCGCCGCCGCTTGGGCGTCGTGTTTCAGGATTTCCGCCTGGTCCAGCATTTGTCCGCGTTCGACAATGTCGCGCTGCCGCTGCGCGTGGCCGGGGTCAGCGAGCGCGAGATCCTGAAACCCGTGACCGAAATGCTCGACTGGGTCGGGCTGGGCGATCGCAGCCATGCGCGCCCCGCCACGCTGTCGGGCGGCGAACAACAGCGCGTGGCGATCGCGCGCGCGGTGATCGCGCGGCCCGACATGCTGGTCGCCGATGAACCGACCGGCAACGTCGATCCCGACATGGCGATGAAGCTGTTGCAATTGTTTGAAAGCCTCAACCGGCTGGGCACCACCGTCGTGGTCGCCACCCACGATGTCCACATGATCCGCAAAGTCCCCGAATCGCTGATCATGCGGCTCGACAAAGGACGCTTGTCCGACCCGACCGGCGCGTTGCGGTATCCCCCGCGCCGTACATCGAGCGATATCGACCGCCCGCCGCTGGGTTTTGTGCTCCCATGACAGATATCGCGCCATGAACGCCTCTGCCCTGTTCGGTTCGCTGAAAGGATCGTCTGATGGCGGATCCGGGGGTGATGGGGCGCTACTGCCCGATCCGCGCATGGGCAGCCCGATGCCATGGGTGATCGGGATTGTCATCGCGCTGACCGTGATCGCTGCGGCTAGCGGCCTGGCCCTGCGCAATGCCGCCGCGCGCGCCGATGCCGACCTGGTCGGCGGGGTAACGGTCCAGATCGTGTCCGCCGCGCCCGCCGATCGCAACCACCAGGCCGATGCCGCGTTGGCCGTGCTGGAACACGCGCCCGGCGTGATCGATGCGCGCCATGTCGCGCAAAGCGAGCTCGACGCGCTGTTGGAACCCTGGCTGGGCACCCGCCCTGGCGATACAATCGATGACTTGCCGATCCCTGCGCTGATCGATCTGCGGCTGGATGGCCCGGCCACGCCTGCGCGCGTCGCCGGCTTGCGCGCGCAGATCGCTGCGGTTGCCCCGGCGGCGCGGGTCGATGCGCAATCGGGCTGGCTGACCCCGGTGTTCCGCGCGATTGGCACGCTGCAATGGTTGGCCGGCGGGCTGATCGCGCTGCTGGCGATGGCCACCATCGCCGCGGTCGTGTTGTCGGCGCGCAACGCGCTGGTCACACACCGCCAGACCATCGAAATCGTCCATATGCTGGGCGGCACCGATGCGCAGATCGCCCGTGTCTTTCAACGCACTGCAGCCACGGACGCGGCAATTGGCGGCCTGCTCGGGTTGTTCACCGGGACCATTGCGATCGTCATCCTGGGCCGGCAATTCAGCGCACTGGGTTCGGGCATGGTCGCGGGCGCCGCGCTGGGGCTGACCGACTGGTTGGCGATCGTGCTGATCCCGCTGGCTGGGGTCGCGCTCGCCGTGTTGACCGCGCGTGTGACGGTGCTTTCCGCACTGCGGCGGATGCTGTAGGGTCGCCCGAATGCGCCGTACAAAGTCCACAGGCCTGATCCGCCGCTTGTTTTCACTGGTTTTTCTGGCCTGGATTCTGGGCTTTTTGTGGTTCGCGCTGTTTTTGCCGCGCCCGGCCGCCGACACGCATACCGACGGCGCCATCGCGCTGACCGGAGGTCCTGGGCGCATCGCGCGCGGGCTATCCGTCCTGCGCGCCGGCCAGACCCAGCGCCTGCTGGTCGCCGGCGTCGACAGCGAAGTTACCCCCGCGCACTTCGCCGCCGAATACGGCGTCTCCCCCACCCTGCTCGCTTGCTGCGTCACACTGGGCTACGAATCGTTCGACACCCGGTCCAACGCCCGCGAAGCCAGCGGCTGGATCGCGCGCCACGATATCCGCTCCGTGCGGCTCGTCACCACCGACTGGCACATGCGCCGCGCCGCATTCGACCTCCGCATCGCCGCGCCCAGCCATTTGACGATTGTCGAGGATGCGGTGCCATCGCACCCGTCGATGAAAGTCCTGTTCATCGAATACAACAAATTGCTCGTGCGCATCGCCGCCTGGCTCGTCAATTGGCCCCACCCGGCACGCCCGCCCCAGACACGCGCCTCAGGGTCAGGACATGCCATCTGATTTCAAACCCCACGACCGGGGTCCAACCATCGCCGAAATTGTCCGCAACATCGCGTTCTACCCGGTGTTCTACGCCGGTAGCGCCGTGTTGATCACATTCAACATGGTCACGCTGTTCCTGCCACCCCGCGCGCTGACCATGATGGTCGGCGTCTGGTGCCGCTGGCACCGCTGGTGCACCCGGCACCTGTTGGATATCCGCATCGTCGTCGAAGGCCAGATGCCCGACCACCCTGTCCTCGTCGCCATGCACCACGAATCCTTTTTTGAAGCCATCGACCTGCCCGCCCTGCTGCGCCACCCGATGATCTTCGCCAAACAGGAACTGCTCAACATCCCCCTGTGGGGCCGCCTCGGCCGCCGCTACGGCCTGATCGCCGTTGACCGCGACGCCGGAGCCCGTGCCCTGCGATCGATGATCCGCACCATGCGCGCCAACGCCGCCGGTGCCGCGCGGCCGTTGGTGATCTTTCCCGAAGGCACTCGCGTCCCGCACAACGAACAGTGGCCGTTGCAAGCCGGCTTCGCCGGTCTTTACAAAATGGCCGGCCTGCCCGTGGTGCCAATCGCTGTGAACAGCGGCCCGCTGTATCACCGCCTCTGGAAACGCGCCGGCGTGATCCGGTATCGGATCGGGAACGAAATTCCGACGGGGTTACCGCGTGATGCGGTTGAAGCGGCGGTTGTTTCGGCGATTAATGTTTTGAATGATTAAAGGCGACTAGAATGCAACCGGCGGGCGCTTTAGATGCCCGCCGGAGGCGCCACTTTCGAACCGTTATGATCCCCACGCCCAAAGTCAGGCCGGGCATCATCCTGACCCATCTCGATAATCGAACGCCGGACCGCCCGGGTGCGCGTGAAGTGGTCGAACAAAGTCGTGCCATCGTCCGCACGGATTGCGGTTTCGAGTTCGGCCAGGTCGCGGCTGAAGCGGCCGAGCATGTCGAGCACCGCGTCGCGGTTGGTGAGGAACACGTCGCGCCACATGGTGGGGTCCGAAGCGGCGATGCGGGTGAAATCACGAAAGCCGCCGGCGGAGTATTTGATGACTTCGCTTTGGGTGACGCGTTCTAGGTCGGATGCGGTGCCGACGATGGTATAGGCGATGAGGTGGGGCAGGTGGCTGGTGACGGCCAGGACGAGGTCGTGGTGTTCGGCGTCCATGGTTTCGACGCGCGCGCCAAAGGCTTCCCATAGGGCGATCAGGCGGGCCAGGTCGGCGGGGTCGACGTCGGCGGGTGGCGTGACGATGCACCAGCGGTTGCGAAACAGGGTCGCAAAGCCGGCGTCGGGACCGCTTTGTTCGGTACCGGCGACGGGATGCGCGGGAATGATGCGGTGGCCGGGTAGCGCGGCGGCGAGCGCGGTGGCAACGCTGGCTTTGCTGGATCCGACGTCGCTGATAACCACTTCGCTGGCCAGACCGGGGGCCATCGCATGCGCAGCGTCGGACATCGCGCCGACCGGCACGCATAGCACCACCAGGTCAGCGCCGGTGACAGCCTGCGCGGCGGTGTCGGCAATCGTGTCGGCAAGGGCAATGGTCCGGGCGCGCTGGCGGACGGCGGGATCGGTGTCATAGCCGGTCACGCGCGTGCCGGGCAGGCTGGCGCGGACAGCGAGCGCGACCGAGCTGCCGAGCAGGCCCAGGCCGATGACCGCGACGTGGCGAAACGGGGGCGTAGTCACGCTGCCGCGCCTGCCATCTGTGCGAGAGCGGCCGTAATTTCGTCCATTTGCGTTGCGGTGCCGATCGTGATGCGCAGGCATTGCGGCAGGCCTTGTCCGGGCAGCCAGCGGGTGATGTAGCCATGGTCCATCAGGCCAAGATAGGCAGCTTGCGCGGTCAGCTTGCCCAAAAATTCGATCAGCACGAAATTGGCCTCGCTGGGCAAGGAGCGCAGCCCGTGATTGCCAAGCGCGGTCAGGCTGGCGACGAAACGCGCGCGTTCGCGGGCGTTGTGGTCGCGTGACGCCTGGACAAACGCCTGATCGCCCACAGCGGCAAGCGCCGTCGCCTGCGCGCTATGCGACAAGTTGAACGGTCCGCGAATGCGATTGATCATGTCGATCAACGCGGCATCGCCGGTGGCCCAGCCGACGCGTTCGCCAGCCAGCCCATAGATTTTCGAAAACGTGCGCGTGACCAGCACATTTGTCGCGCAGGCGGCGAGCGCGAGGGCACCATCGTCGGCATCGGCATCAACGTATTCGGCATAAGCCTGATCGATCACCAGCAGGATATCGGGACGCAGCCCGGCATGCAGGCGGGCGACGGCGTCACGGCCAATATAGCTGCCAGTTGGATTGTTGGGATTGGCCAGGAATACCACGCGCGTGGCTTGGGTGACCGCCGCCAGCAGCGCATCGACATCGGTACCGTAGTCGCAGTCCGGCGCGATGACCGGGACCGCACCGCAGCGCCGCGCCGCGATGTCATAGACCGAAAAGCCATAGCGGACATACAGCACTTCATCGCCCGGCCCGGCATAAGCCTGCGCCGCAAGATTGAGCAATTCGTCCGACCCGGTGCCCATGACGAGGCGTGATGGGGCGATGGTGTACAAGCCGCCGATCGCCTGACGCAGCGCAACGCTGTCGGGATCGGGATAGCGCGATTGATCACCGGCAACATGGCGCGCGGCTTGCGCAGCCGGGCTGGTGCCGAGCGGGTTTTCATTGGCCGACAGCTTGATCAGCATGCGCCCGTCGTCGCCGGTTGATTTGCCCGGGACATAAGCATGGATCGCGGCGACCCATGCCTTTGGGCGCGGGCGATCGTCGGGCGTGTCAGATACAGGCTGGCGAGATACTGGCTGGGTCATGGGCCCGGGCCTTAACCGGGTTTGCGTGTCATGGAAACTGCGCAGACGCTGCCACTGTCATGAAAAACGGGCCGGAAGATTGCTCCTCCGGCCCGTTTTCCACTTTGGTCTGGCGGGGTGCGTAAGGTGGGGAGAGGTCACCCTGCCCACCCCGCCAAGCTGGTTGAGTCTCAATAGTTGTAGGCGCGTTCGCCGTGTTCGGTGATGTCGAGCCCTTCGCGTTCGGCTTCTTCGGCGGGGCGCAGGCCCAGCGTCTTGTCGATCGCATAGAACAGCACCGCCGATACGCCGCCCGACCACACCAGCGTGATGATCACCGCCTTGAACTGGATGAACAGCTGGCCAAGTGTGTCATAGCTGGTCGCCACAACCGCCGGGAACTGCGTGTAATCGGTGATGCCCTGGCCGCCAAGGTGCGGATTGGCGACGATGGCGGTGGCCAGCGCGCCGGTGATGCCACCGATGCAGTGCACGCCAAACACGTCGAGCGTATCGTCGTATTTGAACTTGTTCTTCACCGTCGTGACAAACACAAAGCAGATTGGCGAAACGATCAGACCCAGCACGATCGATGTCATCGGATGGCCATAGCCCGAGGCCGGGGTGATCGCGACCAGACCCGCCACTGCGCCCGACGCCGCACCCAGCATCGACGGTTTGGCGTGTACGATCTGTTCGATGACCGCCCAACTGACTGCAGCGGCGCATGTCGCCAGCATGGTGTTGACAAAGGCAACGCCGGTCACGCCATTGGCCTCCAGATTAGACCCGGCGTTAAAGCCGAACCAGCCCACCCACAACAGCGACGCGCCGATCATGGTCATGGTCAACGAATGCGGCGGCGTGTTTTCACGCCCGAACCCGACCCGCTTGCCGATCATCAGACAGCCAACCAGCCCGGCGATCCCGGCATTGATGTGCACGACGGTGCCGCCGGCAAAATCGAGCGCGCCCAGATGGTTGAGAAAGCCCGCTTCGTTTGGCGTGTCCTTCATGAAATCGGGACCTGCGAAATACCACACCATGTGCGCGATCGGATAATAGACGATCGTCGACCACAGCACGACAAACACGATCAACGGGGTGAACTTGATGCGTTCGGCAAACGACCCGACGATCAGCGCCGGCGTGATCATCGCAAACGTCATCTGGAACACAAAATACGTCAGTTCCGGGATATAAACGTTGTTCGAGAATGTCGCAGCTGTGGACGAACTGGTAATCCCGATCATCAAAGCCTTTGAAAACCCGCCGACAAACGGCGTCAGGCCGGGTGTCGCGCCGGACGTAAAGGCCAGCGAATAGCCATATGTTGCCCATAACAGGCCGCACACGGCGACGATCATGAACACCTGCATCAGCACGCTGAGCATGTTCTTGGTTCGCACCAGCCCGCCGTAAAACAGCGCCAGCCCCGGGACCGACATCATCAGAACCAGCACGGATGACACCAACATCCAGGTGGTGTCGCCCTTGTTGACCATCGTCAGCTGTTGCGCGGCGGTCGGTGCCTTGATCATCGCGGCCTGCGCGAAAGCAGTCGATGCGGTACCAAGCACAAGCCCTGTTCCGACAACGCCACTGATCATCTTGCGGATCATATGGATTCCCTTCCTTTCGCCCCTCATGTCGGGCATCCAGCTTTTATCGGTTTTCATAGCGCGGTATCCCCGGTTTCACCCGTGCGGATACGCGTAGCAGAGGCTAGATCGATCACGAAAATCTTGCCATCGCCGATCGCTTCGGTGCTGGCGACTTGCTGGATCGTTTCGATAATGCGCGGCGCCAGTTCATCCGATGCGGCGATTTCGAGCTTTACCTTTGGCAGCATATTGGTGGTGTATTCGGCGCCACGATAGATTTCGGTCTGCCCTTTTTGCCGCCCGAACCCTTTGACTTCCGATACCGTCATCCCGGCAACGCCCAGCCCCGACAGCGCTTCACGCACTTCGTCGAGCTTGAACGGCTTGATAATGGCGATGATGAATTTCATGCATGCCCCCCCGATTGGGTCCGGACAAACATACCGGCCGGACGCCGCACCAAAACCGAGCAAGGGCCGTGCCAGATCGCAAATGATCCGTATCGGGCGTTTTTGGGAAATAAAGACATTGTCTGGTGCCCAGCGCGCGCCCGGCAATGCATGGTTTGTGTGCAGCGCGCACGGACTGCCTAAAATTTAGGCAATCCGCGCCATTTACAGAAAATCTTTCAGCGTGGCGATAAAGCGGTCGAACTGGTCATGGTGCAACCAATGACCCGCGTTTTCGAACTCGATCACGTTGCCATTGCGAAAATGGCTGATGCGACCGTCGGTCACCGGATTGCCCGCCCATGAATCCGCTCCGTTGAGCAACAGCGTGGGGCACGTGATCGCCTCCCACAGCTCATGCTTGCGCTCGGTCGAGATGTCATACGGGTGGTCGATGCGCACGTAAGGGTCGAATTTCCAGCTGAACGTGCCGTCTTCGTTGCGGTTGATCCCGTGGATCGTCAGGTGCCGCGCCTGTTCATCGGTCAGGTACGGGTTTTCGGTTTTCATGCGCGCATTGGCATCGGCCAGCGAGGTATACCGGCGTGGAAGGCGCCCCGCCGCCTTGCGCTTTTCGGCGATATAGTCGCGCACGCGCCGGGCAAAGGTGACTTCCTTCATCCGCTTGTCCCATTCGGGCGTCGGAAAAATCCCCTCGATCGCGACCAGTTTGCGCACGTCTTCGGGAAATAGCCCGGCATAGCGCAGGGCGACATTGGCGCCCATCGAATGCGATACGATCGTCACCGGCGCCAGGCCCAACTGGTGCACCAATTGCGCCACGTCATAGACCATGTCCATGATCCGGTAATTGCCGTCCGACACCCACTCGCTGTCGCCATGGCCGCGATGGTCAAATGCGATGACGTGCCAGTCTTCGCGCAGCGCCTCGGCGGTCCAGTCCCAGCTGCGGCAATGATCGCGCCCGCCGTGGATCAACAGCAGTGGCGGTTTGTCCTGATTGCCCCAGTCGACGTAATGCAGCCGCAGGCGTTGCGAGATCAGGGTGTTCGAAGTCGGGCCGAGCAAGTTCATACGGGCCTGATTGCCGCGCAAGACCCGCGCTGGCAAGCGCTACGTCAGCTTATCTTTCCTTCGTCGCCGAAAAGGTCAGCTCTGGATTGCGTTCCTGCTGATAGCTGACATCCCATGCCGACCGCGCCATAAACACCGGGTCGCCGTCGCGGTCGTGCGCCAGATAGGACTTGTTGATGTCGGCAAACTCGCGCAACGCGATTTCGCTGCCTTTTACCCAACGCGCGGTATCGAAAGGCGAATTTTCGAGCACCGCTTCGACTTTGTATTCCGCCTCCAGCCGCGAAATCAGCACGTCGAGCTGCAACTGCCCGACTACGCCGACAATCCACTGCGCCCCGATTTCAGGATAGAACACCTGGATCACGCCTTCTTCGGACAGATCGTCGAGCGCCTTGCGCAATTGCTTGGTCTTGGTCGGGTCTTTCAAAATGACGCGGCGCAGGATTTCGGGCGCGAAATTCGGCAATCCGGTAAAGCGCACGTCATTGCGTTCGGACAGCGTGTCGCCCACGCGCAACGTGCCGTGGTTGGGAATACCGATGATGTCGCCCGCCTCTGCCGTGTCGGCGATTTCGCGGTCTTGCGCAAAAAACAGGATTGGCGAATGCACCGCGATCGGTTTGCCCAGGCCCGACGGGATCAGTTTCATGCCGCGCCGGAATGTGCCCGAAACCAGCCGCATGAATGCGATGCGGTCGCGATGTTGCGGGTCCATATTGGCCTGGACCTTGAACACAAACCCGGTGACATCGGCGCGCGACGGATCGATCACGCCAATATCGGACGATTGCGGCCGGGGTGGCGGGGCAAACCGCATGATCGCATCGATCAGCTCGGCAATGCCAAACCCTTTCAGCGCCGATCCGAAATAAACCGGGGTCAGGTCGCCATGGCGATAGGCCTCGATATCGAACGCGGGATATCCGATCTTGGCCAGTTCGATCTCTTCGGCAATCGCCGGCGGGATGTTTGCACCGTCCGCCGGATCCAGCTTGCCCAGGAATTCCCGCGAATCACCTTCGGGGCGCGCGATCATCCCGGTGGTCAGGTTCATCACGCCTTCGAACAAGCCGCCCATCCCCACCGGCCAGGACATCGGCACGACATCGAGCGCCAGCGCATCGGCGACTTCGTCCATCGTTTCGAACACGCTGCGGCCTTCGCGATCGACTTTGTTGACGAACGTGATGATCGGCACATTGCGCATGCGGCACACTTCAAACAGTTTGCGCGTCTGCGGCTCGATCCCTTTGGCCGCGTCGATCACCATGATCGCCGAATCGACCGCGGTCAGCGTGCGATACGTGTCTTCGGAAAAATCTTCGTGGCCCGGCGTGTCGAGCAAGTTGAAGACGATGCCGTCCTTTTGAAAGGTCATGACCGAACTGGTCACGGAGATCCCGCGCTGCTGTTCGATCTTCATCCAGTCGGACCGCGCCCGCCGCGCTTGGCCGCGCGCTTTGACCTCGCCCGCCAGATGGATCGCCCCACCTTGCAGCAACAGTTTTTCGGTGAGCGTGGTCTTCCCCGCGTCGGGGTGCGAGATAATGGCAAAAGTACGGCGATTGGACATAACCGACGCCCCTAACGCAAGATGACGCGGGTTGGGACCCGTTTTTTCAGTTTGCGCCCAGGCAAGCCTGCAACGTGGCGC
>JAYTHT010000474.1:0-3418 GCA_043732365.1 Novosphingobium sp.
AACAAGCTGAAGAACAAGATCTATTACAAGCACACCGGCTATGTCGGCGGGCTGAAGGAACTGACCGCGGCAAAGCTGCTGGGCGGTCGTTTCCCCGAACGTGTAGTGGAAAAAGCTGTCGAACGCATGATCCCGCGTGGGCCATTGGGCCGTGCGCAAATGCGCGCGCTGCATCTCTATAACGGCACGGACCATCCCCATGCCGGCAATCAGCCCGAAGTGCTCGACGTTGCGTCGATGAATCGCAAGAACAAGGTGGGTGCATAATGGCTGACACCGATACCGTATCCAGCCTGTCCGATCTGAAAGATCTGGCCGCTGCAACGCCTGTTGAAACGCAGGATGGCGAAGAAAATTTCGCACCCGTAGTGCCATCGGCTCCGCCAGCGCCGCTGCGCGCCAAGGAAATCGACGCACAGGGCCGTTCGTATGCAACCGGCCGCCGCAAGGACGCTGTTGCCCGCGTGTGGATCAAGCCCGGCTCGGGCAAGATCCTGGTCAACGGCCGCGATCAGGAAGTGTATTTTGCACGTCCGACTTTGCGCCTGGTGATCAACCAGCCATTCCAGGTGGCCGGTCGCGATGGTGCTTATGACGTCGTGTGCACCGTCAAGGGCGGCGGGCTTTCGGGCCAGGCCGGTGCCGTCAAGCATGGCATCGCGCAAGCGCTGACCAAGTTTGAACCGGCCTTGCGCATTGCGGTCAAAGCCGCCGGCTTCCTGACCCGCGATCCGCGCGTCGTGGAACGCAAAAAGTACGGCCGCGCCAAAGCCCGCAAGAGCTTCCAGTTCTCGAAGCGCTGATATCCAGCGTTTCAGGATTGCAGACATTCGAAAGAGCCCGGGATCACCTCCCGGGCTTTTTTGCGTTCAAGCAATCAGCTTGCGCGCAAGGCGGTTGCTGGGGCGTTCGATCACGCGGAACATCACCAGCGCCAGCGCCAGCGCGCCCATGACTGCCAGACCCGTGGCCAACACGCCGCGCGGATCGGGTCCGAACGCGTGGATCTTGCGGTTCACCACTTCGAGCACATACGGGTGCAACAGATACAGCGAATAGCTGGCGTCGCCGATCAGCAACAACGCGGTCGGCCAGCGCATACGCGGACCCAGGGCCAGAAGCGCAAGCAGTAGCGCGCCGCTGACCATCCCGCCAGTTGGCAGCGCGCCTCCCAGGCCGTGATTGGCGCCGGTCACCAGAATACCCAACGCGACGACCGCGATGGCACTGGCAAGCCATGGCGACATTTGCATCAGGCGCGCTTTGGTGTGGTGCCACACCAGCCACACGGCAATGCCGCACGCAAAATTGAGCAGAATTGGCCGGGTCCAGAAATCCAGCGGATCGCCCAGATGTACGACCAGACCATGCAGCGAGGCGATCAGCACCAGCATTCCCAGCGCGGTATACGGCGCAAACCGCGCCGAAACCGCCAGACACGCCGCAAAGACGACGTAGAAAAACGCTTCGTAATTCAAGGTCCAACCCAGGAACAGCAGTGGCATGACCGCCCCGTCCGCGCGCACATACGGCCAGAACGCCAGCGATCGCAGCAGGTTTAGCCCCGAAACCTGAGTCGATGGCAACAGCGACGGCGCGACCAGCGCCAGCGCAAACACGCCGATCGTGGCCAGCCAATACAGCGGCACCACCCGCGCGATCCGTTTCAACAGGAAATGGCGCGGGTTTTGCGCGGCGGCATGGCAGATGACAAAGCCCGAGATGACAAAGAACAACTCCACGCCAAAGCTGGCCACGCCGGTCCAGTGGCAATGGAACACCACCACCGCCAGTGCCGCCACTGCGCGCAGCACTTGCAAGGCATCCAGCCGCGTCGCGTGTCGCTCATTCAAACCCATGGCTCACCCTAGCACTGTGCCCGCCAACATTTCCTTTACACCGGGGGAGCGATCGGCAAGGCCACCGCCATGAGCCAGACCACCAAGATTCTGACAATCGTCGAACCCGCCCGCCAGATCGATGTCATCCATGAAACCGACGTGCTGGTGGTCGGATCGGGACCCGGCGGCCTGGCCGCCGCGCTGGCGTCTGCGCGCGCCGGGGCAGCGACCACACTGGTCGAACGCTATGGCTGTTTTGGCGGCAATATCACCCAAGTGGGCGTCGAAGGTTTTGCCTGGTATCGCCACCCTGCGACGATCGACAGCGAAGGCATCGGCCGCGAATTCGAAGACCGCGCGATTGCGATGGGCGCGGCGTTGCCCGAACCGCAATCGATCAGCCACGCGCTCGATGCCGAAGCGTTCAAATATGTCGCGGACTGCCTCGTTACCGAGGCTGGGGTGCACCCGATGTTGCACCGCATGTTCGTCGCGCCGATCATGGCGGATGGCGAAATCCGAGGCATTGTGGTCGAAAGCAAAGCGGGGCGAGAGGCGATCCTGGCCAAATATGTGATCGATGCCACCGGCGATGCCGACATTGCCGCGCGCGCGGGTGCCCCGGTATTCAAGACCCCGCGCGCCGAAATGATGAGCGCATCGGTGATGTTTTCGATGTCGGGCGTCGACAAGACCCGGTTTATCGACGCGGTCAAAGCCGATCCGCAGACATATGCCGACTGGGCCAAGGACGGCGAATGGAGCGTGACCACAAGCGGCAAGGAAGACGCGCTGTTTTCACCGTTCCTGCGCAAACCGTTTCAGGCCGCGCATCGCGCCGGTCTGTTGCCGGACAACCTTGCGACGATCGCCGGGACCTGGGGCACAGTGTCGGATCAGGGCGATCTGACGTATCTGAACCTGGTGCATCTGACGCGCGACGGCACCGACCCCGATGACCTGACCAGCGGCGAAATCGAGGGCCGCGCGCAGGCCATGCACGCGATCGCCGCTCTGCGCCAGTTCATGCCCGGATGCGAAACCGCGAAATTGCGCAATTTCGGCATGACCTTGGGCATCCGTGACACGCGCAAAATCGATGCGGTGTACAATATGACCGACGCCAATGTGCGCGGCGAAGGCCGCTTTGACGATTCGATCGGCATTTTTCCCGAATTCATCGATGGCTATGGCCTGCTGATCATCCCCACCACCGGGCGTTATTTCCACATCCCCTATCGCAGCCTGTTGCCCCGGTCGGGCCCGCGCAATCTGATCGTGGCCGGGCGCAGCACTGGCGGCGACAGAGTCAGCCATGCCGCCATCCGCAACATGATGGCCTGCGCGGTGTCGGGCCAGGGGGCCGGCGTCGCAGCGGCGATTGCGCTCAAAACCGGGCGTGATTTTCATAGTGTGGATATCGCGGCGGTGCAGGCCGAATTGCGGCGGCAGGGCGCGCGGCTTGACTAGGCGCCTGTTCGTCCGGGCGGCGATACCGCAACGCTGGATTGTCCTGGGGTTGGCCGCCCTTGCCAATATGGCCGCCTATTACAGCTATGACGCGATCGCACCGATTG
>JAYTHT010000475.1:0-3413 GCA_043732365.1 Novosphingobium sp.
CGATGTCGTCGGTATGACGGCACCCATTGCGGACGAGAAAACTGTTGTGACCAAGGCAAAATCGCCTGTGGTGAAACTGGTTGCAGCCCCTGCGGCCAAGGCACCAGCGCCCGTCGCTTTGGCGGCAGAAGCCATAAAAAAGGTGCCTGTGTCCCGGAAAACCGCAACCAAACCGGCCAGGCTGGCGGCAGAGATCAAGAATGTGTCAAAAATCAAGACTGCGCCAAAAATCAAGACTGCGGCAAAAATGAAGATAGCGCCGCCAATCAAAACAGCCGTCAAATCACCCATCAAAACGCCCGCCAAAATCATCCTCGCACCGCTTGCGCGGACTGCGACGGTATTCACAAAGGCACCTGACATCATGACCAGCACCACTGAATACACCGAAAAATTCCAGACCGTGATAAAGGACGCGTCCGCAAAGGCCAAGGCTGCGTTCGAAAAAAGCCAGACAAACCTTGGCGAAATGGGCGCATTCACCAAAGGCAACGTCGAAGCCATCGTTGAATCGACCAAGATCCTCGCCAGCGGATTGCAGGCGATGACCAAGGGCTATGCGACCGAAGGCAAGTCGGTGTTTGAAACGCTGACTGCCGAAATGAAAAGCCTGGCCGCGGTGAAATCACCCAGCGAACTGCTCGAAAAGCAGTCGAGCCTGATGCGCGCGCACTTCGACGCAGCCGTCGCTGCCAGCTCGAAGAACAGCGAAGCCATGCTGAAGCTGGCCAACGAAGCGTTCCAGCCGATTTCCAACCGCGTCAGCCTCGCAGTTGAAAAGATCAAGCACGTTGCCTGATCACGCTTTTATAGCGGTTTGAAGATTGCAACGGGCCAGACGGGGATACCCCGCCCGGCCCGTTTGCATTTTGGCGGGCCGGCACTCGTGATGTGCAATGAAAATCCCGGTTTGGACTCAGCGCGGCCAAACGATTGCGCATCATCGCGCCCGATCGCATTCTCGCCTCTTGTATGGATAGGTGTGCGATGCGATATTACGATAACCATGCAGCGCGACCCTAATTTTCAGCCACCCGAGTCCGGGGCGATGTCTCCTGTTGGCCCGCAACCTCCATCAACGATGGTCCGGGTGCGCAACGCCAATCAGGACGAGGACGGCGATGATGGCAGTGGCAACGGTGATGGTGGCGGCCGCAACGGCGATGGCCAAATCGGAATTGCGACACGCACCCGTACCCGGCCCAAAAAACCCAGCATGTTCAAAGTTTTGATGCTGAATGACGATTACACACCGATGGAATTCGTGGTCATGGTGCTCAAACGCTATTTCAGCATGGATATCGATCAGGCGACCCAGGTCATGCTCCATGTCCACCAGCGCGGTGTCGGTGTATGCGGTATATTCCCCTATGAAATCGCCGAAACCAAAGTCAATCAGGTGATGGATTTTGCCGACAAGAACCAGCACCCGCTGCGCTGCACGCTGGAAAAAGCCTGATCGCCGGGCGGTGCCTGTTGGGGCACCACACAATCCCCGTGCGCATGATGCCTTTTGGCCTTTCTTCGACAGGTGAACCCGGCTAGGCAACCCGGTATGCAGGATCAGCGCGTACGGATGGCGAAAATCGGACAGCGAGATAAAGTCGGACAGTGCTGGCCCGCTTTGTGACATTTATCACCGCCACCGACAGATACATCGCCCGGCTGGTCATCGTACCGATGCTGGCGGTGTTTTTAATCGCAGCCTCGCTGCTGATCCTCGACAAAATGCTGACCCTGTTCGACTTTGTCGCCACCCAGGGCGGGCCGGTCACTGTCGTGTTCAAAATGCTGGCCAACATGCTGCCCGAATATGCCAGTCTGGCGATCCCGCTCGGCCTGATGCTCGGCATCCTGTTTGCGTTCCGCAAGTTGGCGACCAGTTCGGAACTGGATGTGATGCGCGCTGTGGGCCTCAGCTATACCCGCCTGTTGCGCATACCCTTTCTGTTCGCAATCGTGCTGGCGGTGTTCAACTTGCTGATCGTCAGCTATATTCAGCCGCTGTCGCGCTATTATTACGAGGAATTGCAGTTCGAATTGCGGTCCGGCGCATTGGGTGCATCGATCAAGGTCGGCGAATTCAACGCTTTGCAGGATCGGACCGCGCTGCGCGTTGAATCGAGCCGCGACGATGGCCGCCAGTTGCAGGGCATTTTTGCCAGGATCCAGACGACCACCGGCGAAGTGCTGGTGATTTCGGCGCGCGAAGGCCAGTTTTTCGCCAACCACGAAAATCCCGACACCGTGATCTTGCGCCTGACCGATGGTCAGATCGTGCAACAGGCGCCAACTATCCGCAATCCGCGCGTGCTGACTTTTGCCAGCCACGATCTGCCGATCGATCTGCCGCGCATCGAACAGTTCCGCCGGCGCGGTGACAAGGATCGCGAATACTTCCTGCCCGAACTGTTGCGCATCGGCTGGAGCCACGCCTCGACTCGCGAAATGCGCTATCAAAGCTTCGCCAATCTGAATTACCGGCTGGTCGAAGTGGCGATGATGTTCCTGTTGCCGATGCTGGCGGTCGCGCTGGCGGTCCCGCCAAAGCGATCGTCGTCCGCGCTCGGTGTGTTCCTGTCGATCGTGATGGTCGTCGCCTATCACAAGGTCAACGAATATGGGCAGGACGTCGCGAGCCTGGGCCGTGCCGATCCGGTGCTGGCGCTGTGGGGGCCGTTCACGCTGTTTGGCGCGCTGATCGTGTGGATGTACTGGACGCTGGCCTATGTGCCGGGCGGGCAACCCATCGGCGGGCTGGAAACGATGTTCAGCCGGCTTGCCCGCTTCGTCGTGCGTCTGTTCGGGACGAAGCCGAAGCGGCTGGTGGCCGACCAAGACGATACCGCACCAGCATCCGATGGGAAGGGAGCGCCGCATGCTGCTTGATTTCTTCCCGTCGCGCACGATCACGATGTACATGGGCCGCATGTTTGCGGTGCGGATCATCGCGGTCCTGTTCATGCTCGTGCTGGTGCTGCAAATGCTCAATCTGTTAAGTGAAAGCGGGCATATCCTGGCCGTCAAAGGCAATGGGCAGATGGAACTGTTGCGCTTTGTCGGATTGCGCGTGCCCCAATTGATCAGCCGGTTTCTGCCTTATTCGGTGTTGCTGGCCACAATCATTACACTGGTTACACTGAATCAAAACAGCGAAGTGATTTCGATGAAAGCCGCGGGTCTGTCCGCGCACCAGATTCTGGCGCCGCTGTTTCTGGTGGCCGCCGCGACCAGCGTTGTGACATTTGTGTTCAACGAACGCGTCACCGTGCGCGCCACATCTGCGCTGAAAGCGTGGCAGGATGTCGACTACGGCGCGGTGCCGCCCGATACTGAAATCAAGACCAATGTGTGGATGCAGGACGGGCCCAATATCCTGTTTGCGCGCACTGTCACCGGGCGCGGGCCAGCGA
>JAYTHT010000476.1:0-3411 GCA_043732365.1 Novosphingobium sp.
TCAGTCCGTCGTTGCTCGAAGATGGCGTGGCCAAATTGCGGATGGGCCTGACCACCGTGTCCGAAGTGGCGCGCGTGGTGCGCGAAGAGGCATGACCGCGTTTTCCTATCAGGCGGTCGACAGCGCGGGCAAGCGCATACGCGGCGTGATCGAGGCGGGCAACGCTGCAGCAGCCAGGCGCGTGCTGCGCGACCGCGCGCTGTTGCCGCTGTCGGTGATTGCCAGCCTGTCCGACAGGCAACCTGCAACCGATGGCGTGGTCGCGGGGCTGCGCACCAGGATCTTGCGGCGGGGTGTTTCGCGCCGCGCACTGTCCACGGTCACCCGCCAGTTGTCCACGCTGATCGGCGGCGATGTCCGGATCGAGGAAGCGCTGCGGCTGGTGTCGGCGCAAAGCGAAGCCCACGCGCTCGCCGGAATCCTGCTCGATGTGCGCGGCACCGTGCTCGAAGGATCAAGCTTTGCCAGTGGCCTGGGCCGCCATCCCCAGGTGTTCCCCGGCTATTTTCGGGCTTCGGTGGCCGCGGGCGAGCAATCGGGACGGATGCCCGAAGTGCTCGCCTACCTTGCCGATTTCGTTGAAACGCAGCATCGAGCCAGCCAGAAACTGCAACTGGCGCTGTTGTATCCGGCGCTGCTCGCCGGGGTTTCCGCGCTGATGATGACGATGATGATGATCTACGTGGTGCCCGATATTGTCCGGGTGTTTGTAACGCACGGCACAAATCTGCCGTGGCTGACCCGCGCGCTGATTGCCCTGAGCGGATTTATGTCACGGTATGGATTGATCGCGTTGGCACTGGTGGCAGCGGCCATCGTGCTGGCGCGACGGGAATTGGCCAAACCGGCACAGCGACTGGCGGCGGACCGGATGCTTGCGACACGGCGGCCGTTTTCGCGGTTCAGCCTGCAGGCCAATGCCGCGCGGTTCGCCTGGACGCTCGCGACGCTGGTGCAAAGCAATGTGCCGCTGCTCGATGCGCTGAACGCGGCGGCGGCAGTGCTGCCCAACACGTATTTGCGCGGGCAGGCCGAGGGCGTCGCCCGGCGCGTGCGTGAAGGCGAAAGCGTGCACCGCGCGCTGGCCGCCGCCGATGTGTTTCCCACGATGCTCGTTGCGATTGTCGCAAGTGGCGAAACCGGGGGCAAGCTGGGCCCGGCACTGGCCCGCGCCGCCGCTGAACTGGACCGCGATATGGAATCGCAAGTGTCGGTCCTGGTCTCGCTGGTCGAACCGGCGGTGCTGCTGCTGATGGGCGGGCTGGTGCTGATGATGGTGATGGCGATCCTGATGCCGATTATTGGCCTCAACGATCTGGCCACGCAGTAAATTACCAGGCGATCACGGTATCATAGCGCGCGCCGGTCAGTAGCGGCGTGCGCGCGGCCAGGTCGGGGGTGGCCCACACGCTCAGCGCGCCACCGGACGTCAGTCGCGCCTCGATCAGGTGTTGCCGCGAAGGCGTGGTAAACAGCGCGCCTGTCGTCATGCCTGCCGCCGGCACCAGCGTGCCCCGCAGCGCCGGCAGATCGAGCGCATCAGCCATCGCGGTGCGCGACGTACAATGGACCGCCGACGATCGCACTGTGCCATCCGCCAACTGGTCTTTGCCCCCGAGCTTCGCCTGCGCGATCTGGACCTGCGCGAGAAACCGGCACGACAGCGGCAACGCTGGCGCCGCCGCATCCAGCAAAGTGCCGTCGATCTGGCCCTGGATATCGCGCAACACAATCCGCCCCGCTTTTGGTGTCGCAGAGCCCGACAGATCGGTATCACCGCCCGTCATCTGCCAATTGGCGGTAAACCCCAGCCGCAACAGCGATGCCAATGGCGACCAGTGCCACGCGATCCGCATCGTCGATCCCAGCACCGCCTCGCCATTCCAGGCCGAACCGCCAACCCGCATCTGATCGCTGTCTGGCACCACAAATCGCGCTGGAATCATCGCTATCAAACCCGCGCAATATGTTAGCAGGCCCAGGGTGATGAACATCCCGACTCGCCGCCGCTGGCGCCGGGCCAAGACAGGAGTTTGTGAATTTGTCTCTGGATCGCCGTCAGGTGCTGCGGTCTGCGCCATACTTGGTTGCCACGCCATTGCTGCTCGCTTCCTCGTGGTCGCCGCTATCGGCGGCAAAGATCGAATTTCCGGCGGCCCTGCTGGTGCCCAGAACGGGTGTCCATGCTGCGCTCGGGCGTAGCATGGAACGCGCAGCTATGCTTGCGCAAGGGACAACTGGCGCAAAACAACTGCTGGTGTTTGATACAACGGGCACTGCGGCGGGCGCGATCGCGGCGGCAAAGGCGGCCCTGCGCGCAAAAGCGCGCATTTTGCTGGGACCGTTGCTGGCCAGTGAAGTCCCCGGCGTCGTCAGCGTCGCGGGCACAGCGGTGCCGGTGCTGGCATTCAGCAATGACGCCGCCTTGCGCGAAAGCGGCGCATTTGTGCTGGGCATTACCGCCGCGCAAAGCGTTACCGCCGTGCTGCGCTATGCCGCGGGGCGCGGTATCCGGCGGCTTGCAGTGGGCGGCGCAGGCGCCTGGGGGGCCCAAGTTTCTGCTGCTGCCCGTGATGCCGGTCGCGCGCTGAATATCGAAGTTGTTGGCCTGCCCGGCGACGGGCTGACTCATTTGCCCCAGATGACCAGTTCAGACGACGCTTTGCCCGATGCGGTGTTGATGTCGGATATCGATGCGCTGGCGCAAATGGCGCCGACGCTGACTGCCAAAGGGATTCAGATGCTGGGCGCGTTCCCGGGCCTCGATTTTCCTACCGAAACGCTGCGCGCCATCGAAGGAACATGGCTGGCCGCGCCGGACCCGGCGGGTTTTGCCGGTTTCGCCCGCGCGTTTGAGGATCGCAACGGGTCACCGCCCGGGATCATTACCGCGCTGGCCTATGACGCCGTTCATATCGTCCAGCAAATGCGGGCAATCGGCGGGGTGGATCGATCCGGCCTGCTCGCGGCGGCATTCCCCAGTGGCGCATGCGGCGCAATCCGGTTTCGCGAAGATGGCAGCGCGGCGCGCTCGCTGGCGATCCTGACCGTCACGAATGCCGCGCTGCATGTCATCGCCCCGCCAGCATCCTGATCCGGTGACGCATACAGGCCCCGCTGTGTACGAGAAGAAACTCGCGAAAGAGCGACTTCCTAAAACGAAGTTTCAGGTCGGACACTCGGCGCGTTCGGCAGGATTTACGCTGATTGAAATGATGGTCGCGCTGTTGCTGTTTGCGCTGATTTCGCTGGCCGGGGTCAGCCTGGTCGAAACCGTCGCCCGTATGCAACGGGCCACCGCCGGTCGCGCCGACCGTCTGGCCGACATTCAACGGGCGCTGTTTCTGGTTGATGCCGATTTCAGCCAATTGGCGTCTGGCCCCGATCGCGCGGCAGGTGCGGTCGGGTTTA
>JAYTHT010000477.1:0-11063 GCA_043732365.1 Novosphingobium sp.
TTGGCAAAGCGGGCTATGAGCTGTGCCTCCACTTTGGCCGGATCGACATTGCCGACGATCACGATGGTGGCGTTATCGGGGCGATAATTCGCCTCGTAAAACCGCCGCAGGCGTGCGGGCGTGGCCGCCTTGATCGTGGCCACCAGCCCGATCGGCCACCGTTGCGGCACCCTTGTCCCGGCCAACGCATTGCCGAGATCGGCCTTGATCGCCTGGTACGAAGGTGTGTCGCGCAACCGTTCTTCGGACAGGATCACGCCGCGTTCGGCATCGACCGCCGGAGCGGCGAGCAACAGCCGCTGACCAATTTCGCGAAACAGCGTCATCCCGGTGTCGAGCGAGCTGGCGTCCGATTTGGGAAAGGTAAACATGTAAACGGTTTCGTCTTGCGCGGTAAACGCATTGGTATCGGGGCCAAACCGCAAACCCTGGCGTTCCAGCATGCGCACGACTTCGCCATCGACAATATTCGTGCTGCCGCGAAACGCCATGTGTTCCAGGTAATGCGCCAGACCCTGTTCGTCGTCGCGTTCCTTCAACGATCCTGACCCGATGCGCAGCCGCATGGCGATGCCGTCATTGGGGGTATCATTGTGCATGATCGCATAGCGCAAACCATTGGGCAGCGTGCCAAACCGCACCGCCGGATCGGCCTCACGATGGACATAATCCTGTGCCCAGCGGCCGGGTTGTTTGACGGGGGCGGCGTCGGCCCGGGCTGGCGCGGCATAAACCACCGAGAGCGTAGCCATTGGGACCACATTGGCCAGAACGAGTGCAAGCAAACTGACCGAACCGCGCAACATCATGGGGGGCATTATCCTTATCATCGACTGCAATGGATTAGGCGGTGTGGCCCATGCCGACAAGGCGGCTTGTCGGGCTGGGTCGGTCGTTTATCGGACCGCCGGGGTCAGGCTAGTGTGAGGTAGATTTCCGCCTCGATGACCCATTCTGATCCAACCATCCGCCACTTGGCGGTATAGCTGCCCGATGCGACGGGGGGCGCGCCGGTGCCTGAAAGACCCAGCCAATGCCCGTGTTCAAACGCGATCGGCTCTATCGCCGAAACCTGAATGGTGTCTGGTGTGCGCACATATGTGGTGCGTGTGCCGCTGGCAAATTCGCGCTGCCACACGCGCAATTGCGCTTTACGGCCCGAGATTACCGCGCTGTCCGTGCCGGTGACCATGACCGTATCAGGCGCGAGCAACGGCCCGATCGCGCTCAGGTCGCCCTGTGCCAGCGCCCGGTTGAACGCAGCGCGGCGCAAACGAATGGCAAGATCGGCAGCGGATGTGATTGCAAGGTGTCCTGATCGAAGTCGAGCCCGAGAGCTTATGCCCCCGGGCTCCGTTTTAGACCGCCAACCCAAATCTTGCCAACTGAGTCAACACGTCGCCATCAGAGATGAATTTTGACGTATGCGCGATGATGGTGATGCCAGTGATGAGAATGATGCCAGTGACGCGCCTGCGCCGGCGTCACGAGCGCCAACACCGAAACCACGGACAACGCCGCGCCAAGCAGCATTGATTTGCGTTTGGAATTAATCATGGAAATGCTTCCTTCAAAGTCGGCTGGGCTCGAATTTGCTCGGGCTTCAATCAGATTGGCCCTGAACTGGCTGGGCAGGACAAATCATCGACCCCCGTCGCGCAAATGCCGCATGCCCGTGATTGTTCCCGGGCATGGTGCATTCACAAGCCAGGATTCACAGGGCAGGTTTGATGAATTTCAAAGTCATCCGGTCGCTTTCGCCGATGGCATCATATTTGCTATGGTCAAATGCCGGGTTGTCCGGCTGACCCGATGGCGCGGACTGGCGCACCGGCGGCAGCGTCCACACGCCAAACGGGTAGTTCTTGGTATCGCGCGGATTGGCATTGATCTCCGACCGCGCGGCCAGCACGAAACCGGCCTTTTTCGCCTGTTCAATGACATAGGCTTCGGACAGATAGCCGTTGCCGTTCATTGGATCGGCGCCATCGGGCGCGCGGTGGTCCTCTATCGCCATAACCCCGCCGGGTTTCAGCGCGGCACGGATATCGGCAAACGCCTTGGCGATGAAATTGCCATCCACCCAATTGTGCGTTTCGCGCGATACCAGGACCAGGTCGACCGTGCCAGGCGCCGCGAGCGGCCCGGATTTCAGGCCAAATCCGACCACTTTGACATCGCCATACACTGTCGACTGGCGCGCATACTTCGCCTCAAACTTGGCACGCCCCTTGCGCGCGCCTTCGCTCGTCGCCGGATTGTCAAGATCGGCGCCGGCCGCAATATAATGCCCGCCAGTGCGCATCAGGTATGGCGCCAGAATATCGGTCCACCACCCGCCACCGGGCTGAATATCGATGACCGTCATCCCGGGTTTCAGACCCCAGAACTCCAGCGATTCCAGCGGATGCCGATACCCGTCGCGCGCCCGCAGCGCGCCATCGCGCAAAGGGCTGTCAATCGCAGTGCGCAACACCGGATCAACCGGCGTGGCATCACCAGGCACTGCGGCCTGCTCCGTCGGCGCCGAAATCGCGGGCGCGGCCCCCAACGCGGTCATCAGCCCAAAGCTGGCAGCAAATACAATCTGGCGATGATTAACCATGGCACCCACATCCTTCACGTTGTGCGAATGGCCCTTGATAGCCGCGCCGGGTACAACCGGTCGAATGAAATTATGCCAGATCATTGGGGGACTGGCATACTATAAGGCTTATCGCGCGAAATCCCGCAAATCCGCCACCGTGCTCGCATCCAGCCGCCGCAATAGCGCGACGACCAGATCGACCGTCTGATCAAAATCGCGGCGATTGATGATACCCGTGTGGACGTGGGTGTACCGGGCGGGGACCACGATGTTTACCGTGGGCGAACCGCCGCCAACAGTCTGCATTTCGGCGGAATCGTCGCCATAGCCCTGCACCAGGTCCATTTGCAGCGGCAGGTTTTGCGATGCGGCGACTTTGCGCAACAGGGCGATCAATTTGCGGTTGGGCAATGCGCTGCTGTCGTAAAGGAACACCCCGGGGCCAGCGCCGAGTTTCACTTGCGATTCGTCCGGGTGGGCGCCACCAGCGTCACCGGTGACGCCGCCCTCGATCGCGATACCGATGTCTGGTTTCACGATGGCAGTGGCGGCCCGCGCGCCGCGCAGGCCGATTTCTTCCTGGACGGTGGCGACGAAGTAGATCTGATTGGGATGCCCGGTGGATTTCAGGCGTTCCATCGCCATCAACAGGACCGCGCAACCGACGCGGTCATCCCACGCCTTGCCCGCGTAGTTCCCGGTGCCGTTCATATCCTGAAACGAGCTGTCGGGCACAATTGGATCGCCCGGCGCGATGCCCAGCGCGGCGACTTCGGCCGGCGATCTTGCACCAACATCCAGAAACACCTGATCGCGTTTGATCAGGGCGCTGCGTTCTTCCGTTGTGGCCAGATGGATGTCGCGGATCGAACTGACCGCGTGAACCGGGCCCTTGCTCCCGATGATCACCCAGCGTTGCCCGGCCAGCGCCTGATCGAGCCAACCGCCGAGCATCTGCATCGATACGAACCCATCAGGCGTGACCCGGCGCAACAGGCCGCCCAATTCGTCCATATGCGCATCGAGCATGATGCGCGGCCCGCTGCCGCCCTGCCGCGCGATGATCGAACCAAGGCCGTCGAACCGCACATCGTCGGCGAGCGATTTCATCTGCGGCAGCATGATCGCGCGCACTGCGTCTTCAAACCCTGACGGCCCGGGCGCATTGCTCAGATCGCGCAACAGGTTTTGCGCAGGGTCCGCAAAGGCGGGCGTGGCGCACCCAAGCAGCAGCGCGGCAGCAATCAGGTTTCGCATGGGCAATTGGTCCTTAGGGTCGGGCGTAAACCAGTTTGCCGCCGACAAATGTCATGTCAACATGGCCGTCAAGAAAGGCCTGCGGATCGGCGGTCAGCGGGTCGAACGACAGCACGATCATGTCGGCCAATTTGCCCGGCTCGATGGTGCCTTTGGCGTGCTCTTCACGCGACAGGAATGCACCATTTGCCGTGTACATCCGGATCGCCTCGGCGCGGCCAACCGCTTCTTCGGCACCGTGGACAGTGCCGCTCGGTCCTTTGCGGGTGATCGCGGCATACAGTCCGACCAGCGGACCGACCGGCAGGTTGTCGCTGCTGAACGCCACAAAAATGCCGAATTTGTGCGCCGGCGTGCCGACCGGATTGTTATGCGCCAGCCGCCAATCGTCGAGCAGCGCGACATAGCGATTTTCCAGATTATACAAAAAGTTGGGCTGCTGCGCGATCCAGATGTGATCGCGCGCCATCGTCGCCATCGTCGCCTCTGGCGGCATGATCGTAAAATGGTCGGTAAACCAGCGACGATCTCCAGGACCATTGGCATCAGGCGCATGCGCCGGGTCGGGAATAGTCTCAAGCGATTTGGCATAAGCATTGACCGTCTGCAAAATCGCGGCATCACCGATGCAATGCAGCCCCATCTGCCACCCCAGCCGATTGGACGTATCGACCATTTCCTGCAATTCGGCGTCGGTATAGCGTCCTTTGCCACGGAAACCGGGCTGGCCCTTGTAGTCCACCAGCAACCACGCGGTCGGCCCGGTAAAGCCGCCATCGACCAGGTTTTCCCCAATCGCGCCCAGCCGGACGCGATCATCGCCATAGCCGGTATGATGCGGAAACGCCTTTAACCGTTCGGCGCCGGGGTACGAGATATACAGCGTCACGCGCGGCAGATCCTCGCCCATTTCGGCATAAAGCGCACGCGCACGGGCAAACGTCATGTCACCGCTGGCGACTTCGGCACCGGGCGTGGCAAGGGCAATTCCGCCCAGCCCGACCGGTTCGTCGTCGATGTTGCCGCTTGCGTCATGGAAACTGGTAATGCCCAGCGCCAGGAACTCTTTCAGCGTGTGGATCATCGGCGCCTTCATTTCGGCCCAGGTCGGCAGCGGGATAAACCGTTCGACGATGTCCTGCCGTTCGCGGATGATCCCGCCCGGTTCGCCATTGGCATCGTGTTCGATCAATCCGCTTTTGGGATCGGGCGTGGTGCGATCAATTCCCGCGAGTTTCAGCGCCAGCGAACTGGCCACCGCCGAATGCGCCCCGGCACGCACCAGCAGGACCGGGTTTTCGGGCGCCGCCGCATCCAGATCGGCGCGGGTCAGATTGCGTTTTTCGGTCAGCGCAGCCTCTTGCCAGCCATAGCCGGTGATCCATTTGCCGGGCCCGAGTTCAGCCGCCTTTTTGCGCAACATCGCCTGGATTTCGGTGATCGAATGCGCGATCAGCGGATTGATGTCGCTCGGCCCGATCGGGATCGGATGGAGATGCGCATCGATAAACCCGGGTAACAGCGTGCTGCCATGCAGATCGATCACTTTGTCCGCGCTATAGCGATCAAGCAGGCTTTCGGTGCCGGTCGCAACGATCCGCCCACCGCGCACGGCCACCGCCGTTTGTACCGAAAACGCCGCATCGACCGTCAGCACTTTGCCGTCGTGGAGGATCAGGTCGACCGCTTCCTTTGCCTGCGCCGTCATCGGCAGCATGCTTGCGCCCAGCAGGAACGCGCTTGCGCGCATAAAAAACGCGTTTGCGCGCACAGGGAGCACGGATCGCGCCAGCTTTGCGGTCATCATCACCCATCCCCCATTTGGCAGCTTCAGCAGCATGGCGCGCACGGCGTTCCGGGGCAAGAGTGGCAAACAAATAGGGCGCGGCGCACAAAATTGTCCTTGGCCTCGCGCCTCCACAGTGATTTGGTGATCCCAGCCGCCGTGAAGGACTCAAGATGACTCGGACACCGCAGATTTCGTGCGAAACGATCGACGCCTTTCGCAGCGACGGCGTGGTTGTGCTGCGCGGGCTGTTTGCCGCCTGGATGGAACCGTTGCGCAAAGGTGCGCAGGCCAACATGGATGCGCCCAGCCCGCTCCACCGCAATTACACCAAGGGCGGCGCGCGATTTTTCGGAGATTACTGCAACTGGGCGCAAAACCCGTCGTATCGGTCGTTTGTCCATGACAGCCCGGCGGGCGAAGTGGCGCGCCAATTGATGGGATCGCGAGTCGCGCGGATCTTTCACGAGCATTTGTTGGTCAAGGAACCGGGCGCCGACATTCCCACGCCATGGCACCATGATGCCCCGTATTATTGCGTCGATGGACAACAAACAGTTAGCCTGTGGGTGCCGCTCGACGCGGTGCCGCGCGAAATCTGCCTGGAATCGGTCGCGGGCAGCCACGCCTGGGGCAAATTGTTTCGCCCGCGCCGGTTTGACGGGACCGCCTATGATCACACGTCCGACGTGCTGGAGGAAATGCCGGACATTTCGGCCAATCGCGATGATTACCGCATTGTCGGGTGGGATCTGGAACCAGGCGATTGCATCGCGTTCAATTTCATGACCGTCCACGGCGCGCCGGGCAATCGCACCGCCGGGGGCCGCCGCGCGTTTTCCACGCGCTGGTTTGGTGAAGACGCGGTCTATGCCGATCGCGGCGGCGCCACATCGCCGCCTTATCCGCATCTGGCCGAACGGTTGAAAGCGGGCGACCCCCTGCCAATCGACGAATTTCCCGTCGTTGCCAGCGCCTGACCTTGCAAATAGGAAAATGTGATCACAGATTTAGGCGTTCCCAGTCCTGCATCAGGTCGGCACAATCGCCGATGTCGGCGCTAATCGCAGCGACCAGCGCGTCGGTATCGCCCGCGACGATTGCGGCGATCGCCTGGCGATGCTGATCGACCAGATTGGCCGTGCCATAGCGACCATAGACCACGCGCATGAATGGCCCAAACTGCATCCACAGACTTTCGATCATGCGCAAGGCCAGCGGCAGCGGCGCCGCGCCGTAAATCAGCGAATGAAACCGATGGTTCGAATCCATGTACGCGCGCACGTCGCCACCATCCAGCGCGGCATCGATCGCGGCATCCGCTGCGCGGATCTGGCGCAACAGATCGGGCGTGATGTGGGGCAAGGCGACGCGCGACACCATCGGTTCCAGCAATCGGCGCAACTGCATGATTTCTTCAAACCGGGCGGGCGTCATGCGCGGCACCATGACCGCGCGCTTTGACCGGATTTCGACCGCGCCCTCGGCCGCAATCCGGCTGAGCGCATCGCGCACCGGCATTTGGCTGACACCCATTTCCACAGCCAGCCCGCGCGTCGAAATCCCGACGCCGGGCGCAATCCGTCCGGTGATCAGCCGATAGCGCAAGTCTTCATAGACTTTTTCGCGCAACGACGCCGGGATTTCCCCATCCGCGCCACCGCCATCCCCGCCGCTATCTGCGGCATCACGCATATCCGGATCAACGCTCGTAACGGCTCTCATACGTTCGATCATCCTGCGTACCGGGTCAACCGCCTGCGATTGCGACATCGGGCCGATCTTCTAGCGACTGGTCCATGTTCTGCGATCGCATAGCCCTTGCCAAGTGACAATCCCGCCCTTTTTTGAGCGGTGGTCCGGCTGGTACCGAGGCAACCGGTCACGCCTTCACGATCGTCCAAAAAGGGTGTCGTGGCCGGTAACATCGCCGCATTGACGCTCTGCTCGCTCAGGCGTATCTGTGATCTTAGAATTTGGAATCCGAAAGTCTCCGATGACACTCCCAAACAATCCAGGCCCAAATCATCCAGGCGGCCGCAACTATGACATTCCCGCGCTGCGTCAGATGGACATGGCGCACCATTTGCCCGCGCAATCCAGTTATGCGTTGCAAGTGGCAATGGGCGGTAGCCGGATCATCACCCATGCTGTTGGATCGACGATTTATGACGGCGAAGGCCATGCCATTCTGGACGCGATGGCCGGATTGTGGTGCGTCAATGTCGGCTACGGCCGTCCCGAACTGGTCGAAGTTGCGGCGCGCCAGATGGCCGAACTGCCGTTTTACAACACGTTTTTTCGTACCGCGACCGTCCCGCCGATCGAACTTGCGGCCAAAGTTGCCAGCTTGCTGGGCGGCGAACTGCAACATGTGTTTTTCAACAATAGTGGCTCTGAATCCAACGACACCGTGTTCCGGCTGGTGCGCACGTATTGGTCGATGAAGGGTGAGCCCAGCCGCACGATCTTTATCAGCCGGCACAACGCCTATCATGGATCGACCGTCGCTTCGGCCAGCCTGGGCGGCATGGATTACATGCATGTCCAGGGCGGCCTGCCGATCCCGGGCATCGAACATGTGATGCAGCCCTATCCCTTTGGCGAAGGATTCGGCGAAGACCCGGAAGCCTTTGCGACACGCGCAGCCCATGCGATCGAAGAGCGCATTCTGGCAGTCGGCCCGGGCAATGTCGCAGCGTTCATCGGCGAACCCGTGCAAGGCGCCGGCGGGGTGATCATTCCGCCGGCCAGCTATTGGCAAAAGGTCGAGGCGATCTGCCGCAAATACGGCATTCTGCTGGTGTCGGACGAAGTGATCTGTGGGTTTGGCAGGCTGGGCTCGTGGTTCGGGTTCCAACATTTCGGCATTCGCCCCGACATCGTGTCGATGGCCAAAGGCCTGTCGTCGGGATACTTGCCAATATCGGCAACCGGCGTGTCGCGCGAAATCGTCGCAACCCTGCGCGCCTCGGGCGAGGATTTCGTCCACGGCTTTACCTATTCGGGGCACCCAGTGTGCGCGGCAGTCGCGTTGCGCAATATCCAGATCATCGAGGACGAACACCTGGTCGAACGCACGCGCGACGACACCGGGCCCTATCTGGCCAAAGCGCTGGCCAAACAGATCGCGCCGCATCCGCTGGTGGGTGAAGTCCGCTCGCTCGGCCTGATCGGTGCGGTCGAGATCGTTGCCGAACCGGGCACCAACCGGCGCCATGGTGGCGGCGGCAAAGCCGGTCCGATCATCCGCGACGCCTGCATCGCGCGCGGGTTGATGGTGCGCGCGGTGCGCGATTCGATCGTGTTCAGCCCGCCACTGGTGATTACCCACGCCGAAATTGACCGTTTGGTGGACACTATCGCCATTGCACTGGATGTGTCGGCAGAGCAACTCGCTGCGCTGGGATAAACTGGCTTGGTGGCTGATCCGAAACCCGCCCTTTGGCAAGTTTCGGATCAGATGCTCAGGCCAGTAGCGCCTTTTGGAGCGGTAGCGCCCGGACGCGTTTGCCCGTCGCCGCAAAGACCGCGTTGGCCAGCGCGGGGAAGATAATCGCGTTGGGCGGTTCGCCCATGCCGCCAGGTTTCTCATGGTTTTCGATGATCGTGGTGTGGATCACCGGCGTCTCGTTCATTCGCAATACGCGATAATCGTTGTAATTCGACTGTTCGACCCGGCCATTGGCGATGGTAATTTCGCCGTAGAGCGCGGCCGAAGACCCAAAAATCACGCCGCTGTCGATTTGCGCCATGATCCCCGACGGATTGATCGCTTGGCCGCAATCGACCGCCACAGTCACGCGCTTGACCGTGATCTGATGATCCTTGTCGACCTCGATTTCGGCGACCGCCGCCATATAGGTTTCCCACAAGTGGATCACCGCAACCCCGCGACCCGTGCCGGCGGCAGGCTTTTGCGCCCAGCCCGACTGATCGCGCACTTTTTCCAGCACCGCGCGGGCGCGCGGGTCATCGATATGCGCCAGGCGCCACGCGATCGGGTCTGCGCCGAGCGAATGCGCCAGTTCATCGACCGCGCATTCCATCACAAATGCGCTGCGCAAGGGCCCCACGCCGCGCCACCAACTGGTGGGGACCAGGCTTTCCTGCTGTTGAAACGTCACTTTGCGCGCGGCAGCGGGATAGATCGGCGTAATCGCGCCCTCGACCGCGTCGTCGTCGATGCCTTTGTACGCCCCGCCCATCAGCCGGGCCATGATCGACGATCCGGCAATCTTGTGCTCCCACGCCGCGATTTTGCCATCGGCGCCGACCGCGATGTCGATGCGGTCGGCATAAGCCGGGCGATACCAGTCGTGCGCGGTGTCTTCTTCGCGCGACCAGATCAGTTTGACCGGAAACGGCACCTGTTTGGCCAGATCGAGGCATCGATCGATCATGTCGGTTTCCAGCCGCCGACCAAATCCGCCGCCCATCAGGCGGTTGTGCACGGTGACCTTTTCGATCGGCAGGCCAAGCCGGGTGGCCGCAGCCTTGCGCGCGTCGGACGGGATCTGCGTTCCGGTCCAGATCGTGCATTGCCCGTCGTGGACATGCGCGACACAATTGGCCGGTTCCATCGTCGCGTGCGCCAGAAATGGCTGCGTATAAGTCGCGCTGAACCGATGCGGCGCGCCTTTGCGCGATGCCTCCAGATCGCCCGATGTGGCAGCAACAAAGCCCGGTTTGTCGAGCGCGGCCGCCACCGCGCCGATGATCTGCGCATGTTGCGCCCCGCTGAGTTTGGCGTCAGCCGTCCATTGCGCATTGGCTGCGGCAAGGCCCTGCCGGACAGCCCAGGTGTTGTCACCCAGGATATACACCACGTCATCACCGCGAATCACGCCGGTCACGCCCGCAACTTTACGAGCCGCAGCTTCGTCCACGTTCGCCAGTTTGCCACCAAATACCGGGCTGACCTGAAGCCCGGCGAATTTCATGCCCGGCACAAACACATCGATGCCATATTCGGCCACACCGCGCGCTTTGGCATCGCCATCAAGCCGGCGATGCGACTTTCCGATCACGGTATAGGCCGACGCCGGGCGCACAACGGCCACCGTTGGCAAAGGCGCCGCTGCGGCCGCTGCAACGACCGCGGCATAAGGCAGCATTTTGCCGCTGGGCGTGTGGACCACCGCGCCATCATGCGCGTCACATTCGGCAACGGGCACGCCCCATTGTTTTGCGCCCGCCGTCACCAGCGCAACGCGCGCTTTGGCACCCGCTTCGCGCAAAGGTAGCCACACATCGCGCACCGAGGTCGATCCGCCCGTGCCCTGATCGATCGGCGCAAAGCGCGCAGCATCGCCATCGGCGATCGATACTTTGATGTCGGCGGGTTTTACCGCCAGTTCTTCTGCGGCGATCATCGTGATCGTGGTCCAGACGCCCTGGCCCATTTCGGTCTTGGGCAAGGCCAGTGTCACG
>JAYTHT010000478.1:0-3399 GCA_043732365.1 Novosphingobium sp.
TTTACGATCATCTCGCTGACGGTCAGCCTGATCGGCGCGTTCGGGGCGATGTGGGCGCTGGGCTATTCGATCAACAATCTGACGCTGATGGCGCTGACGATCGCGTCGGGCTTTGTCGTCGATGATGCGATCGTGGTCATCGAAAACATCTCCCGCCATATCGAAGACGGGATGAAACCGTTTGACGCCGCGCTGCGCGGGGCGAGCGAGATCGGCTTTACGATCATCTCGCTGACGGTCAGCCTGATCGCGGTGCTGATCCCGCTGCTGTTCATGGGCGATGTCGTCGGGCGGCTGTTTCGCGAATTCGCGATCAGCTTGGCCGCAACGATCGTGTTGTCGGCCATTGTCGCGCTGACCGTGGTGCCGATGCTCGCGGCGCGCATGCTGCGACCCGAGCGTGAGGAGCGCCGGTTTGCGCTCGTCGACAAGACGATGGGCGCGTTTGATCGTCTGGCGCTGTCGTATGGCCGGGGGCTCAATTGGGTGATCGGTCGCCCACGCCTGACGCTGACAATCTTCATGATCAGTATGGCGATCGCCGGGCTGTTGTTCTGGGTCATTCCCAAGAACCTGTTCCCGGTGCAGGATACCGGGCAATTGCGCGCCACGGTTTTGGCCAGTTCAGATGTCAGCTTCAAGCAAATGGCGGCACTGCAACAGCGAGTGGCCGCGCAATTGCTCAAAAGCCCGGCGGTCGTGTCGCTGTCGTCGTCGGTCGGCGTCGATGGCCAGAATGCTGCGCTCGATCAGGGGCGGATGACTATCAACCTGGCCCCGATCAGCAAACGCGCGGGCCTAGCTGCGGTGACGTCCGATATTGCGGACCTCGCGGCCAAAGTGCCGGGCGTGCAAGTCTATCTGCAACCGGTGCAGGATCTGACGATCGACACCGAGACCGGGCTGACCCCGTATCGCTTTTCATTGCAGGGCGCCGATGCCACGCAAGTCAACGACTGGGCGGGGAAACTGGCCGACAAGCTGAAAGACGATCCGTCGCTGGTGGGGGTCAACACGGCCAGCCTGGGCCAAGGGCGGGCAGTTTATATCGACGTCAACCGCGATGTCGCGGCGCGACTCGGGCTGTCGGCGCTGACCATCGACAATGCGCTGTATGACGCCTTTGGTCAGCGGATCATTTCGACCATCTACACCCAGTCGAGCCAAAGCCGTGTCATCCTGTCTGCGACGCCCGGCATGCTGGCCGATCCGCAATCGCTGACGCGGTTCTACATCCCGCTAAACAATGGCACGCAAGTACCGCTCGGCACCGTGGCAACAATTCACGAAGGCTGGGTCCCGCTCGAACTGGCGCGGCAGAATCAGTTTCCGTCGGCGTCGGTCGGGTTTGACCTCGCGCCCGGGGTTTCGTTGGGCCAAGCGGTAACGTCGATCGAAAAAATCGAAAGCGAAATTGGCCTGCCGCTGTCGGTCAGCACCGATTTTTCGGGTGCCGCGTCGGCATTCCGGTCGGCGCTGTCCAACGAGGTGGTGCTGGTGCTCGCCGCCATTCTCGTCGTCTATATCGTGCTGGGTGTGTTGTATGAAAGTTTCATCCATCCGATCACGATCCTGTCGACTTTGCCGTCGGCAGGTGTCGGCGCATTGATCGTGCTCCTGCTGTCGGGCTATGGGCTGGGCGTTATCGGCATTATCGGCATCGTCTTGTTGATCGGGATCGTGAAGAAAAACGCGATCATGATGATCGACTTTGCCGTCGTGGAAATGCGCGAAAAAGGGCACGACCCGCGTACTGCGATTCACAATGCGGCGCTGTTGCGGTTTCGCCCGATCATGATGACCACATTTGCGGCGCTGTTTGCCGCGCTGCCGATGATTTTTGGCGGCGGGATGGGATATGAACTGCGCGAACCGCTCGGCCTGGCGATCGCCGGCGGCCTGATCCTCAGCCAGGTCCTCACGCTGTTCACCACGCCGGTGATTTTCCTGACGTTTGAAACCATGCGCGAAAAGCGTGTTGCCAAAAAGCAAGCTGCGACCCCGCACACGAATGCCGATGGACTTGAGCCCGCGTGAACATTTCGGGCCCCTTTATCCGGCGTCCCATTGGCACGATCCTGCTGACATTGGGCGTCATTCTGGCCGGGATCGTTGCGTTCCTGAAACTGCCGGTCGCGCCGCTGCCCAAAGTCGATATTCCCACGATTCAGGTCCAGGCCAGCCTGCCCGGCGCCTCTCCTGCGACAATGGCCAGTACCGTGGCCAGTCCGTTGGAACGCAAGCTGGGAACGATCGCAGGCGTCAGCGAAATGAGCTCTCGCTCGACGCTCAGTTCGGCGCAGATCACGCTGCAATTCGACCTCAATCGCGATATCGATGGCGCGGCGCGCGATGTGCAGGCGGCGATAGCGGCAGCGCGCGCCGACTTGCCGGCATCGCTGAAGACCCAGCCGAACTATCGCAAGATCAACCCGGCCGAAGCGCCGATCATGATCCTTGCGCTGACCAGCCGGTCGCGCAATCCCGACCAGATCTATGACGCGGTGTCGAATATCGTGCAGCAGAAATTGTTGCAGGTGAACGGCGTCGGCAATGTCGAGTTGGGCGGCGCGGCGCTACCGTCGGTGCGGATCGAGATCAATCCGACACTGCTGGCACGCGACGGCATCGCCATGGAAGATGTGCGCACCGCGTTGCAATCATATAGCACCGACCGTCCCCGCGGGGTGATCGAACAGATCACCACGACACAACAGGGCGGACCGCAGGGCGGCGGCCAGCGCGGCCTCGCCTGGCAAGTCTACAGCAACAACCCGGCGCTGACCGCCAAGGATTTTGCTCCGACGATCATTGCCTGGCGCAATGGCGCGCCGGTGCGGCTGATGGACATCGGCAAAGTGCTCGATGCGCCCGAGGACATGCGCACGATGGGGCTGTTCAACGGCAAAAAGGCGGTGCCGATCATCATCACGCGCCAGCCCGATGCCAATATCATCCAGACCGTCGACGCGATCAAAGCGCAAATCCCCGGCTTGCAGGTGCTGCTGCCCGACGACATCAAACTGTCGCTCGCGATCGATCGCACGATCACGATCCGGGCGTCGCTGATCGAAGTCGAAGTGGCGCTGCTGGTGTCGACGCTGCTCGTGGTGCTGGTCGTCAGCCTGTTTCTGCAAAGCTGGCGCGCGACGCTGATCCCGGCCTCGGCGGTGATCGTGTCGCTGCTTGGTACGCTCGGCGTGATGTATATGTCGGGGTTTCTGCTCGACAATCTGTCGCTGATGGCGCTGACCGTGGCGACCGGGTTTGTCGTCGACGACGCGATCGTGGTGGTGGAAAACATCGCCCGCCATGTCGAGGCGGGGGTGAAGCCGTTTCAGGCCGCGCTGTTGGGCGCACGCGAAGTCGGTTTTACCGTGACATCGATTTCGATCAGCC
>JAYTHT010000479.1:0-3392 GCA_043732365.1 Novosphingobium sp.
GGCGCGGGATTGGCGGCGGTCGGCGACATCGGGCTGGACCAATTAAGCCATGCCCATGGCCGCTGGCAACTGATTGAACAACGCCGACTTGGCAGCGACGCGCTGGACATCTACGACCGCTTGCGCGGCTGACGTTTTTAAAGAGGGAATCGCCATCATGTTCACGGGCATCATTGTCGAATTGGGCAAAGTGCTGGCGATCACCGCCGCAGGCGATCATCGCGTGACGATTTCGACCACGCGCAGCCAGTGTTCGATTGCGATCGGTGCCTCGATCGCCTGTTCGGGCGTGTGCCTGACCGTTGTCGAAAAGGGCACGGGCTTTGCCGGAGAAGCCGGCACCGGCTGGTTCGCCGTCGATGTATCGGGCGAAACGATCAGCTGTACCGTGCCTGCGCAATGGCAGGTGGGCGCTCGGCTCAATCTGGAACCCGCCCTGAAACTGGGCGATGAACTGGGCGGTCACATCGTGTCGGGCCATGTTGACGGTATTGGAATAGTTGCCGCGATCACTCCCGATGGCGGCTCACGCCGGATCGAATTCCTCGCCCCGGCGGATCTGGCGCCGTATATTGCCGCCAAAGGCTCGATCACGATCGACGGTGTGTCCCTGACCGTCAACACTGTCACCGACGAAGCCGATGGCCGCGCCCGGTTTGGCGTCAACATCATTCCCCACACCGCCGACGTCACGATGCTGGGCACGCTGGTCCCGGGCGCTGCGGTCAATCTGGAAATCGATGTGCTCGCGCGCTATTTGATGCGCATGCAAAGCACCGCGCGCACCGCCTGATCCAGAAACTTAATTTTTGCGTGATCTAATATTCTAAATCAGGCGGTTACAGTCCGCAGCGCTTCGATAAACTGTTCGATATTGCCCGTCGTCAGCCCGGCGATGTTGATCCTGCCCGATCCCGCCATGTAAATCCCGTGGGTTTCGCGCAAAGTCAAAATCTGTGCGGGCGTCAGCGGCAACATCGAAAACAAGCCGTTTTGAATACCCAGCGGCGCCATCGCGATCGGCCCGACGTATTGCGCGGCGGCCAGACGGTCGCGCACCTGGCGTATGCGCGTGCGCATATCGTCAAGCTCGCTCAGCCACATTGCGGTCAGCGCGGCATCGCCAAGGAGAATGCGAACCGCCGCGGCACCATGATCGGGCGGCATTGACCAGCTGGCGCGCGCAATCGCTGCACCATTGGCCATAGCGCGGGCCAGGGCCCCCGCATCGTCAGTCACCGCATAAAACGCGCCAACGCGATCGCGGTACAGCCCGAAATTCTTGTCGCAGCTATAGGCAACCAGCGCCTCTGGCACAGCGCCGAGCACACAGCGCAGGCCATACGCATCGGCCTCCATCCCCGCGCCCAGCCCCTGATAGGCGAGGTCGAGCAGCGGCAGCACTTTGCGTGTCGCCAGCAATGACGCGATTTCGTCCCATTGCGCTTCGGTATAATCCACCCCGCTCGGGTTGTGGCAGCACCCATGCAGCATCACGCAATCGCCCGGACCGGCATTGGCCAGAACCGCTTGCAACGCGCCCAGATCGGCCGTGCCCTGCGGCGTGACATGGCCGAATGTGACCAGCTCCATCCCGGTCGCCGCAACGATCTGCGCATGGTTGGGCCACGACGGAACGCCCATCAGGATGCGACGGACGCCCGCGCGCCTGGCAACTTCGACCGCCAGTCGCACCGCGCCTGTGCCGCCGGGGGCCTGCATCCCCTCGACCCGCGACCGATCGAACGCGGTGCCAAAGATATAGGGGATCAACGCATGGACAAAGCCCATGTCGCCGTCTGGCCCAAGGTAGGATTTGCTGTCTTGCGTTTCCAACAGCCGCGCTTCGGCCGCCTTGATCGCCTTGAACACCGGGGTTGCGCCGGTCGACGTGCGATACACGCCAACGCCCAAGTCGATCTTGTCTGCGCGCGGATCGGCGTTGAAAAGCTTGATCAGCCCCAACAGGGCATCGGCAGGCTGCGGCGACAGAGCTTCGAGCATGGGGACAGGCCTTCGCTGATAATAACCGGCGCCCCAATGCCCCTCACAGCCCCTCGGTGCAAGCCGTTTCAGGGTCTGATACGAAACTCGCGAAAGAGCGAGTTTCGAAGTCGGTACCCCCGTGCCAAACACCAGGTTCAGCCGATCAGAACGGCACCCATTTCTGCTTGTGGGTGAAGTTAAGATAGCCGCCGTTAACGCCAAGCCGCAGCCCCGCGCCCATCCGCACCGGAATCACGACCAAATCATCCTTGCGCAAATACGACACGTTGAACCCGCCCAACAGATAGGCCTGGCCCTCGCCCGCGCCGATCCGGCCAAACAGTTTTTCGGTGTCGTGCAAGTTATAGATCAGAACGAAAGTGCTGCCACCGCTGCCGCCGACATCGAATCCGATCGATGGCCCGGTCCAATAAACCGGCATCTGCCCCTCAATCTTATGATGCAACACGCCGCTGCCATAGCGAAACCCGACGACGAACGCGCCGCCGCCTTCGCTGCCGGTGATATAGCCGTCGGGTTCGCCCTGCTTTTTCAGGACGTCGCGGATCATCAGCGCCAGACCGCGTGCGCCTTTGCCGAACACGTTCTCGGCGGCATTGACCAGCTCGTTTTCGTGATAGGTGTCATCGCTGCCCTGTGCCACCGGCCCGCCGACCTGACCGCCTGACGGGGCATAGCCGACCCCTGCGGCGGGGGCCATTGCCGGATCGGTTGCCGGTGCCATGGGATCGTCGGAACCTTGTGGCGGGGTCTGCGGTGCCCCCGGCTGCATGGCAGGCATGGATGGCGTTGCAGGACGAGCAGGCTGGGCGGGCTGGCCATGGTTGATATCGGCATCGATCGCGCTGTTGGGATCGATCGTCTGCACTTGTGCATGCGCCAGCGGCGCCGCCAGCAGCGCCAGGGCCGCACCGGCGACCGGAACCACCCGCAACCACATTTGTGTGTTTTTGATCATGTGAGCGCCCCACTTTTGCCCAAAATCGCGGGACGCTACAATTAGCATCCTGCTACCACGGTTGCCGCACCCTGCCTATCTGGCAAGAGCGCCGCGTGTCCTTGCCGCGGACAATTGCCTCACGACAATGAACCCACGATGACTCGCGCTGTTTTTGCGCCAGATCGACCCGTCGCGGTCCCCGCAACAAACGGCAAAACCCCCGCCAATAGGACCAAACAGCGCCCGCGCGAAAAAAACCGCCCGCCCCTTGCCGCCCCGAAAAACCGTCGCTATAGCCCGCGCTCGCTGCTGCGATCCGGAGACGTGGGTGAGTGGCTGAAACCAACGGTTTGCTAAACCGTCGTACTGGTAAATCCGGTACCGAGAGTTCGAATCTCTCCGTCTCCGCCAGCGCACATTGAAATTGCGCGATAAAATGCTCGAT
>JAYTHT010000480.1:0-11016 GCA_043732365.1 Novosphingobium sp.
GATCTGAATCTTGCGCTTGGCTGTGGCAATCGCAAGGACTGCAACCCCGACGCGTTGCGCTATGACCGGATCGTCATCATGACCGACGCCGATGTCGACGGCGCGCATATCGCCACATTGTTGATGACGTTTTTCTTTCAGGAAATGCCCGAAATCGTCCGGCGTGGGCACTTGTACCTCGCCCAGCCGCCGCTCTATCGCCTGACGTCGGGCACGCTGAGCGCCTATGCCCGCGACGACGCACACCGCGCCGAGCTTGAAAAGACCACATTCAAAGGCAAAAAGGTCGAAGTGGGCCGGTTCAAGGGCCTGGGCGAAATTAACCCGGGCCAATTGCGCGAAACCACGATGAGCCCCGCCACGCGGTCGCTGTTGCGCGTAACCCTGCCCGAAACGAACGAACAGCGCCACGTGGTCAAGGACCTGGTCGACCGGTTGATGGGCCGCAACCCCGAACACCGTTTCATGTTCATCCAGAACCGCGCCGCCGACATCGACCCGGACATGATCGACGCGTAACGCCCTATCGCACGAGATTAGCGCGACGCATGCAAAGATTGCGCGCGATACCGGCCATCACGGCTGATCGCCTAGCGGCCCATCGGGCAGGGTATCCGCGTCCATCACCTTTTGCAGCTGTGTGAAAGTATACGTAATGTGCACTCTGGTGCCCAGCAGCGTCTTGCCGTTCAGGCGCGGCGGACGCACGAGGAATTGCCAGGATGCTTCGCGCATCACGCGGGCCATGCCTGACCCGCGCGGTTCTTCGCTGACTTCGTGGCAATCCTCGACATGATAGTTTTCGATCATGCGGCATTCGATTTCGGCCCGGCGGCCGGGCGATTGGCCCGGGCGCATGTAATTGTCGAACACCGATTTGGGCGGTTTGCGATACCAGTCGACGTTGTAGAAACTGGATTCGCCCGGTCCGTTGTCACCGCCGTGGCCGCCGCCACCGCCGTTTTCATGGCCGTTGCCGCCTGGCGCTGCCGTATGGAATTTGCTGATGTCGGAATTGGCCAGATCGGCGTGGCTCATGTGAATGAAACCGGGTGGCCATTCGACTTTGTTGGGATTTTTGATGTCCACATGCGGTGGCAACTTGATTGCGGCCTGCACTTCGTGCGGCACGGCCGTCGCTTTGGGTTTCGACTTGGCCCCGGCGTGCGCTTTGAGCACTTCCTTTGGCGGCGGGGTCAGTTTGATCGCGGTCAGCAGGCTGCCCGGTTCGCCCTTTTGAATCGACAAGGCCGCCATCGACAGGATCGCCAGCAGCAGCAGCGCACACACGCCCAGCGACAGCAGCGCGGCAATATAGCGCGACCGGCGCGGGGAATCATATTGACTGCGCACATACGGTTCGCCTGATTCCGGATCAGGCCCGGCATCGTCGGTTGGGGAAAGCTGGGACAATTCCATTACCCGTTAAACGCTTTCGACCGAGCCTTGCCTGCAAAAGGGCACAAAAATTCAGGGCACCAGCAAATGCAACAAGGCCAGTTGAAAAATTGGCCCGTCCCCCTTGCCAGCCCTGCCAACGCACCGCGCGCGATGCAACCGTTTTGCAGGGCTTTTGGGGCCACGCGATACGCTTTGCGACTTATTGCCACGAGTTGGTGGTGCCAGAACATGATCTGCCCGCACCCCCTTGCCGAGCGGGCGCGTTATAGCTAGCCTTAATCACTTGGTTAAGCAGGCAGGACACATTGATGCGTTTCGAAGGCACCAGCAATTACGTCGCCACCGATGATCTGAAAGTTGCGGTCAACGCCGCCGTGTTGCTGCGCCGGCCGCTGCTGGTCAAAGGCGAACCCGGCACCGGCAAGACGGTATTGGCGTATGAAATCGCCAAAGCGGTGGGCGCGCCGCTGATCGAATGGAATGTCAAATCGACCACCAAGGCGCAACAGGGCCTGTATGAATACGACGCGGTGGCACGGTTGCGCGATGGCCAATTGGGCGACGAACGCGTCCACGACATTGCAAACTATATCAAAAAGGGCAAATTGTGGGAGGCGTTTACCGCGCCCGAACTGCCCGTGCTGCTAATTGATGAAATCGACAAGGCGGACATCGAATTCCCCAACGATCTGTTGCAGGAACTCGATCGCATGAGCTTTGACGTGTACGAAACCCAACAGCGGATCACCGCGGTGGAACGCCCGATCGTGGTGATCACATCGAACAACGAAAAGGAATTGCCCGACGCATTCCTGCGCCGGTGTTTCTTTCACTATATCAAATTTCCCGATCGCGACACGATGCGCGCGATCATCGACGTCCATTTCCCCGGCATCCAGCGCACGCTGATCGCCAAAGCCATGGAAGTGTTTTACGAAGTGCGCGAAGTGCCTGGCCTGAAGAAAAAGCCGAGCACGTCCGAACTACTCGACTGGCTGAAACTGCTACTCAACGAAGATATGCCATTAGACGTGCTCCAAAATCGCGACCCGACCAAAGCGATCCCACCCTTGCATGGTGCCTTGCTGAAAAACGAACAGGATATCATGCTGTTTGAACGGCTTGCATTCATGTCGCGGCGTAATGGCTGAGGTTGGACCGACATGAGCTATACCGGACGTTGCGCATGTGGCGCGGTGACATTGCACGTTTTGGCCCAGCCGCTGGCCACCCGCCAATGCTGGTGCCGGCAATGCCAGGCAATCGCAGCCGGCAGCGCAACCAACAATGCCATCTTTCCCGCCGACGCGGTGCAGATCGATGGCACGCTGGGTGCCGCCAGTTGGACTGCCGCGAGCGGCAACACGCTGACATTCCATTTCTGCGCAGCGTGCGGGTCACAAGTTTATGGCCAAAGCTCAGCCCGACCCACGATGAAAACGGTGCGTCTCGGCGTGATCGATCAGCCGCACGATCTTGCGCCGCACGCCGTGATCTGGACGCAGGATGCCCCGGCCTGGGCAGTGCTTGACCCCAAACTGGAACAGTTTGCGCGCCAGCCACCTGCGCCAGTGCCCAAGTGATGCCCAAATCCGCCAACCCAGTTGGTCAATGAGCGAACCCGATCATGTTCTTCAACTTCGTCGACGAATTGCGTTCCGCCGGGATTTCGGCCAGTTTCAAAGAGCACCTCGTGCTGTTGGAAGCGCTTGACAAAGAGGTAATCGATCGCACGCCAGAGGCGTTCTATTATCTGGCGCGCGCGACGTTCGTCAAAGACGAAGGGTTGCTCGACCGGTTTGATCAGGTGTTCAACAAAGTGTTCAAGGGCGTGTTGACCGATTACGGGCAGAAACCGGTCGATGTGCCAGAAGACTGGTTGAAAGCGATTGCCGAAAAGTTCCTGACTGCCGATGAAATGGCCGCCGTCAAGGCGCTGGGATCCTGGGACGAGATCATGGAGACGTTGAAGAAACGGCTCGAAGAACAGGAAAAACGCCACCAGGGTGGCAGCAAATGGGTTGGCACCGGCGGCACCAGCCCGTTTGGCAATGGCGGATACAATCCCGAAGGTGTGCGCATCGGCGGCGAGTCCAAACACGGCCGCGCGATCAAGGTCTGGGAAAAACGCGAATTCCAGAACCTGGACAGCACGCGCGAATTGGGCACGCGCAATATCAAGATCGCGCTGCGCCGCTTGCGCCGGTTTGCCCGCGAAGGCGCCGCCGATGAACTGGATATCGACGCCACGATCGACGGCACCGCACGGCAGGGCTGGCTCGACATCCGCATGCGCCCCGAACGGCATAACGCGGTAAAGCTGTTGCTGTTTCTGGATGTCGGCGGATCGATGGACCCGTTTATCAAACTGGTCGAAGAATTGTTCAGCGCGGCGACCAGCGAATTCAAAAACATGGAATTCTATTATTTCCACAACTGCCTGTACGAAGGCGTGTGGAAAGACAATCGCCGGCGTTTTGCCGAACGCACCCAGACTTGGGATCTATTACACAAATTCGGCCATGATTACAAAGTTATATTTGTCGGCGATGCGGCGATGAGCCCGTATGAAATCACCCACCCGGGCGGATCGGTTGAACATTTCAACGAGGAATCGGGCGCGGTCTGGTTGCACCGCGTGGCCCAGACATACCCCGCGACGGTCTGGCTGAACCCCGTTGCCGAAAAGCAGTGGACGTATTCGCAATCGACCAAAATGATCCGCGATCTGGTCGGCGGATCGATGCATCCACTAACATTGGGCGGGCTCGATGCGGCGATGCGCGAATTGACCCGCAAGAAGGGCTGATGCGCGCGGCTTGACCGGAACACCGGGCAGCGGGTTAAAGCGCATGGCGCGAAGGGCATGACCTGACGCGCCGTAACAAGGACCGGTATGACAACGAGCGCCGAACACGATACCCGCATTGCCCGCCGCGCGATTATCGCGGCAACGTGCGGCAACGCGCTCGAATTCTATGATTTCGTGACTTACGCCTATTTTGCGATCCAGATCGGGCACACGTTTTTCCCGTCAACTTCCAGCTTTCTCAGCCTGATGGGTTCGCTCGCGACATTTGGCGCCGGGTTTGCGGCACGCCCGATCGGCGCCTGGGTAATCGGGGGTTATGCCGATCGTGTCGGGCGCAAAAAGGGCATGTTTTTGTCGATGATCCTGATGGGCGTGGGTATCATCGCGCTGGCGCTGACGCCGGGCTATGCCACGATCGGCATTGCCGCGCCGATCATCGCGATCTGCGCACGGCTGTGCCAGGGGTTTGCGCTGGGCGGCGAAGTTGGCGCGGCGACCACCTATATGTTGGAAGCGGTGCCGCCCGAAAAGCGCGGCTGGGCCTCCAGCTGGCAGAATTCCAGCCAGATGATCGCGTTTACGGTCGGCGCGCTGGTCGCGTTTGCGCTCAGCATGTTACTGAATGACGTGCAACTGTCGCAATTCGGCTGGCGCATAGCGCTACTCGCCGGGACGATCATCCTGCCGTTTGCACTGATGATCCGGTCGAGTCTGCCCGATTATCCGGTACACCACGATGCGCCGATGACTGAGGCGGAAGAGCTGTCGGCGACACCAGGCGGGTTCTGGCGGCTGGTCATTCTGGGCATGCTGATCATCGGCGCGGGCACGACTACGACGTATATTTTCCTGTATATGGCGACGTTTGCGCAGCACACGCTGCATCTGCCGGCCTGGGTTGGCATGGCGGGCGATCTGGCGTGCAACGGGTCGGGCATGGTGACCGCGATCATCGGCGGGTGGTTGTCGGACAAAGTCGGGCGGCGCCCGGCGATGATCTGGCCGCAACTCGCGTTTGTGATCATGATCCTGCCCATGTTTGGCTGGTTTCTGGGCGCGCCGACCGTGACCGCATTTGTGGTGACCAATCTGGTGCTGTCGGGCCTGGGCACGATGCCGTTTTCCGCCGCATTTACTGCCGTCAGCGAAAGCCTGCCGCGCAATATGCGATCGCGCGCGTTTGCGCTCGTTTATACGATCCCGGTGACGACGATGGGCGGATCGACCCAGCCGGTGCTGGCGTGGTTGCTGGAATGGACACAAAATCCGGCGGTGCTGGCGTATTACATGATGAGCGTTGCCGTCATGGGCCTGGCGGCGATGCTGTTCCTGCCGGAAAGCGCACCGATGAGTATCCGGCGCAGACGCGATCGGGTGCCAGTGGCTGCTTAATACAGGCGGTATTGCCGTGTGCGCGCAACCCACGCCGCTTCGTCCGGCGTGGCCAGTGCGTCCAGATCGCCAGGCAAGGCAGCCTGATCATCGACCCATTCACGCAATCCCGGCCCGCCGTTGATCACATCGATCGCCAGCCGATTTTCCACGTATTCGTAGGGAAAATCGCGCCACAGCGGATAGTCGGGATACAGCCGCCGGATCGCCTTGAATGCCAGCGCCTGCAACCGCCACGGGCGAAATGCCCCATGGTCGTAAAATGGCGCTTCGGCATGGATCATCACCGCCGAACACGCCTGATGCGCGTGTTTGTGGAATGTCGGTTCAAACCAGCATTCGCGCAACGCGCAACCTGTGATCCACTGCGGCGCAAACCGCCGCATTTCGGCAAGGACATCGCGCGCCGACAGATCGGGCGCGCCAAACAGCACTTCCAATGGCCGCGTCGTGCCGCGCCCTTCGGACACGGTCGCGCCTTCGATCATCACCGTGCCGGCATACGCGCGCGCCATATTTACGCCGGCCGCATTGGGCGACGGATTGATCCACGCGCGGTTTTCCGGCCAGCCGAAACCGGGGCCCGCATCGGGCGCCCAGCCGTCCATCGCGATCACCCGGTAATCGACGTCGAGACCAAAATGCTCGATAAACCAGCGACCCATTTCGCCCAAAGTCAGCCCGTGGCGCATCGGCAGTGGCCCAGCCCCGACAAAGCTTTCATAGCCCGGCAACAGCGTCGTGCCCTCGACCGGGCGCCCGGCGGGATTGGGCCGATCGAGCACCCACACCGCCTTGCCCGTGCCCGACACCGCTTCCAGCAGATACAGCAGCGTGGTCACAAACGTGTAAATCCGGCAGCCAAGATCCTGCAAATCAAACAGGAACACATCGGCGGTGGCGATCATCGCGGCAGTCGGCCGACGCACTTCGCCGTAGAGGCTGAACACCGGGATACCATGGTCGGGGTCGTTAAAATCGGCGGTTTCGATCATGTTGTCCTGTTTGTCGCCTTTCAGCCCGTGCTGCGGGCCGAATGCGGCGGTCAGGTTTACCTCGGGCAGCGCAGCCAGCGCGTCGAGCGAATGAACGAGGCCCTGCGTCAACGAGGCAGGATGCGCGACCAGGGCCACGCGCCGCCCGACCAGCGGCTGGCGCAAAGCAGGATCGGCGATCAGGCGGTCAATGCCGAAACGGACAGATGTCATGCCCCATCCGGTGCCGCAAGCACGCCTGCAAGGCAAGCCGGATCATGGAAATCGGGCCGTTCGCCAGCGTGTGCCGGGGCCCAGAACGATTTGGTGCCATCCGCCTCTTCGATCACTGCCGTCAGGGCATAGCGCCATGGCAGCGGCGGCAATTGCGCGCTGGGTATCGCAACATCGCAGAACAGCACGTCCCCGCCCCGGCGCGGGGTGATAACGGGGCCGCGATCCATCGCGCGGTCGACCATGCCCGCGCGGTATCCGGTGAAATCGTACGCCGCCCAGCGTTCGGACAGGGCAAAGTTCAATTCGCAATACGTGGCAACCGCCCCAACCAATGGCGCGACAAACACTTCGAAACACGTCGTCTGCCACAATCGATCGGCCCGCGCGGCGCCCGCAAATGAGGGAACGATCACGCCTGCCGCGCCTTCGACTTTCCACCGCAACACGCACCAATTCGCGTCCCACGACAGCACCCGCGCGGTGACATTACGCACGCCAACCGGCGGATGGGCCGGATGTGCAATGAGGTCGAACATTTCCAACCGGAAAACTCCATGCTAGGCGCGCGGCTATGAAAAGGCGCGCGACGATGTGTCGCACCATCGCGAATAGAAGGCCGTCATGACGCAATTCAAGTCCGATCTTCTCCGCCTGTTGTCGCAGCGCGGACATATTCATCAGCTGACCGATGCCCATGGGCTCGACACGCTGGCCAGTAGCGCGATCGTGACCGCGTATAATGGCTATGATGCGACCGCGTCGTCATTGCACGTCGGCAATCTCGCCTCGGTCATGCTGCTGCGCCGGTTGCAACAGGCGGGGCACAAACCGATCGCCTTGATGGGCGGCGGCACGACCAAGATCGGCGACCCCAGCGGCAAGGATGAAACGCGCAAATTGCTGACGACCGAAATGATCGCGTCCAATATTACCGGGATTTCGCAAGTGTTTCATCGCCTGCTCGATTTTGGCGACGGCCCGACCGGCGCGGTGATGGTCAACAACGACGACTGGTTGTCGGGGCTTGGGTATATCGACCTGCTGCGCAACGTAGGCCCGCATTTCACGGTCAATCGCATGCTGTCGTTCGATTCGGTCAAAACCCGGCTCGATCGCGAACAGCCGCTGACCTTCCTCGAATTCAACTACATGATCCTGCAGGCCTATGATTTCCGCGAGCTCGCGCTGCGCCATGGTTGCCGGTTGCAATTGGGTGGTTCGGACCAGTGGGGCAATATCGTCAACGGGATCGAACTGACGCGGCGGATGAACGCGATCGAACTGTTTGGCCTGACCACGCCGCTGCTGACCACGGCGGACGGCACAAAGATGGGCAAAAGCGTCAATGGCGCGGTCTGGTTGAACGAAGACAACCTGCCCGGTTATAACTTTTGGCAATACTGGCGCAATGTCGATGACCGCGATGTTGGCCGGTTCCTGCGCCTGTTCACCGATCTGCCGCTGGACGAAATCGCCCGACTCGAAACCCTCGCGGGTAGCGAAATCAACGCCGCCAAAGTGGTTTTGGCCAACGAAGTCACGCAATTGGTGCGCGGGACCAATGCAGCGCAGGCCGCGCAATCGACCGCAGTGGCAACATTTGCAGGTGGCGGGATTGGTCAGGATTTGCCAGTGGCAGACGTTGGCCCCGACGGCATCGGCGTGATCGATGCGCTGATCGCGCTGGGCTTCGCGGTGAGCCGGGGCGAAGCCAAACGCCTGATCGCGGGCGGCGGCGCGCGGATCGACGGCGCCGCAATCAGCGATGAAAACCACCTGATCGTGCTGCCTCAGGGCGAAGCACGGCTGTCGTCGGGCAAGAAAAAACACGGCATCCTGCGGCGCGCCTGACGCACCGGAATTTTCCGATACAAATCAACCAATCGACCCGCAATCCGGCAACCGTTATCAAATCATTTTCGGCAACCTCCTGCCACATCCGGCAAGAATTTGCCGCCGGTTTTACGAATTATAAGACAATTGCGCTGATAGGTGTGGAACTCCAGCAGGTCGGCAACGGACCTGTTCAAGAGAGCACGGGTTCGTATCACGCAAAAGGAATAACGATGTCAGGCGGGGCTCAACTATCGGTCACTGACCAACGTAATTCCACCCGTCACCCGGTGGATCTGCCGTTCATTGCAGACCATCGTCGGCTGGGCGATGTCATGCTGCAATTGATCAATGTGTCGACCACCGGCTTTATGACGCGCGGGTCGCTGGAATTCGGACGCGGTGAGCGCGTGACGATCCGCCTGCCGCAGATCGGCCGGATCGAGGCGTTTCTGGTGTGGAATGAACCCGATCGGGCGGGATTTCAGTTCGAGCGGATCATCCGCCAGGATGATTTCGCCAAAATGATCAAATTGTTGCAGCCCAATCCCCGATTGCGTTTGCCGCACTAACGCAATCCCCGATTGCGTTTGCTGTACAAACAAGGTTGCCAGAAAATCGCGCACGGCAAATTTATCAACTCATTTAGTTGAGATTTAGCGCGAGAAACGTTTGATGGCTTGGCAAGCCGGCATCGCGCTGCCATGCCTGCTAACCGTGACTGACACCCAACTATCCGACATGCCCACATCCCCGCTGGCAATAGCTGACTTTCGGCGATTCTGGATTGCGCGCTGCACCTCTGTCTTTGCGACCAGCGGCATGGTCGTGGTGCTCGGCTATCAGTTGTATGATATGGCGCGCGGAACCTATGGCATGTCGATAAAGGCCGCCGCGTTTCAGCTGGGGCTGCTCGGGCTGGTGCAATTCCTGCCGCAGATCCTGTTGGCGCCGGTTGCAGGCGTGATTGCCGACCGATTCGACCGGCGCAATGTCACCGCCTTTGCAATTTCGCTCGATGTTCTGGTCGCGCTGGCGCTAACGTTGATCACGGTGTTTGGCACGCTATCGCTGCCGCTTTTGTTCACGCTCGCCGCGCTGCATGGCGCAATACGCGCATTCATCGGCCCCGCCCAATCGTCGATCGCGCCCAATATCGTGCCCGCCCGGCTGATGCCTCGCGCCATCGCGATCAGCGCGATGTCATGGCAAGTCGGATCGATCGGTGGCCCCGCGTTCGCCGGTGTCTTGTTCGCGTTTAATCCGGCGCTGCCCTATGCGGTGGCGAGCGTGCTGCTGGTGATCGCGGCAATCAGCATCGCGCGGATCCGCCCCGTGCCGCCACCACCGGGCAATGCCCATGCGCATCCGTTGCGGCAAATCGGCGAAGGGCTGTTGTATGTCTGGCGCGACCGGTTCCTGCTGGGCTGTGTCACACTCGATCTGTTCGCGGTCCTGCTGGGCGGGGCGACTGCGTTGTTGCCGGTCTATGCGCGCGATATCCTGACCTGGCATGGGCACCCGGTCGGGTCCTATGGCTTGGGGCTGATGCGCGCGATGCCGGGCCTTGGTGCATCGGCGATCGGCCTGATCATTGCGCGCCAGCCGATCGAGCGCGATGTCGGCACAAGGATGTTGCTGGCGGTGGTGGTGTTTGGCGCGGCTACCGCCGGGTTTGGCGTGTCACGCAATTTCGTACTGTCGATGGCGTTGCTGGCGCTGCTGGGCGCGGCGGATATGGTTTCGGTGTTCATTCGCAACACATTGGTGCAATTGCACACGCCTGATGCCGTGCGCGGGCGGGTTTCGTCGATTTCGGGCCTGGCGATTTCGGCATCGAACGAATTGGGCGAAATGGAATCGGGCCTTGCCGCCGCACTGCTCGGCGCGACGGGCGCGGTGGTATTTGGCGGATTGGGCGCGATTGCGGTCACGCTCGTATGGACCTGGGCATTTCCCGAATTGCGTCGCGCGCGAACATTCGCGGCGACATATGCGAAACTTTGAAGGAGCAAGCGACATGAAAGCGGATTCCGTACTTGCGACTATCGGCCAGACCCCACACATTCGGATGGCCCGGCTGTTTCCCGACCACGAAGTGTGGATCAAAAGCGAACGATCCAACCCCGGCGGTTCGATCAAGGACCGTATCGCACTGGCCATGATCGAAGCCGCCGAGGCCGATGGCAGCCTGAAACCCGGCGGCACGATTGTCGAGCCGACCTCGGGCAACACCGGCATCGGCCTGGCCATGGTTGCCGCGGTCAAAGGCTATCGCCTGATCCTGGTCATGCCCGAATCGATGTCGATCGAACGCCGCCGGCTGATGCTAGCCTATGGCGCGACATTCGATCTGACTCCGCGCGA
>JAYTHT010000481.1:0-11003 GCA_043732365.1 Novosphingobium sp.
GGCCAACTCTTCCCGTCCGCACGCGCCAACCGCGCACGGACCGGAAACGCACAGAAAGCCGGAGGGGCCCCGCAATCCCGCGGATCAGCCAGCGATCGGTTAGATTGATAAAGGACGCGACGGCCATGCCGCTTTATGAGCATGTCTTTCTTGCGCGCCAGGATCTGAGCCAGGCTCAGGTTGACGCGCTTGCCGCCACTGCCACCGAGATCATCGAGACCAACCATGGCAAAGTTGTCAAGGTTGAAAGCTGGGGTCTGCGGTCGCTGGCATACAAGATCCAGAAGAACCGCAAAGCGCATTTCGTGCTGATCAATATCGACGCGCCCCCGGGCGTTGTCGCCGAACTCGAACGCCAGACCGCGATCAACGAAGACATCATCCGTTTTCTGACCGTGCGCGTCGACGAACTCGAAGCCGGCCCATCGGTCATGATGCGCAAAAACGACCGCGAACGCACCCGCCGTCGCGAACGCGAAGGGGAATAAGCAATGGCTCGTCCGTTTTTCCGCCGCCGCAAGAGCTGCCCGTTCTCGGGCAAGAACTCGCCCAAGATCGACTACAAGGACGTACGCCTGCTGCAGGGCTTTATGTCTGAACGTGGCAAGATCGTCCCCAGCCGCATTACCGCGGTCTCGGCAAAAAAGCAGCGCGAACTGGGTCAGGCGATCAAACGCGCCCGGCACGTCGGCCTGCTGCCGTACCTCGTCAAGTAAGGAGCGCCAGACATGCAGATCATCCTGCTCGAGCGCATCGAAAAGCTGGGCACAATTGGCGACGAAGTCACCGTAAAGGATGGCTACGCACGCAATTTCCTGCTGCCGAACAAAAAGGCACTGCGCGCCAATTCCGCCAACCGGAAAATCTTTGAATCCAACCGGGTCAAGATCGAATCCGACAACGCCATCCGTCGCGACGAAGCCCAGGCCGAAGCCATCAATGTTGAAGGCAAAGAAGTGGTGCTGATCCGCGCCGCCTCCAACGCGGGTCAACTCTATGGCTCTGTCTCGGTCCGCGACATCGCCGACGGTCTGATCGCCCAAGGCTGCAAAGTCGCCAAGACCATGGTCGTGCTCGAACGCCCGATCAAGTTCATCGGTGTCTCAACCGTACGCGTCCAACTGCACCCCGAAGTGTCAGTCATGGTCAAAGCCAACGTCGCGCGCTCGGCCGATGAAGCCGAACTGCAGTCGAAAGGCGTCGACGTTATCGATGCCATGTTCGACGGCGAATCCGGTGGCTTCACCGAAGCCTACGATCCCAACGCCGAACCCGGCGAAATCCCGACCGACCTGCTCGACGACGACAGCGCGGCACCCGCCGAAGCCTGATTGTTATCGATTGGTTGTAAAAAAGGGCGCTCCTCGCAAGGGGACGCCTTTTTTTGCTTCCGGCGTTGGTTTAAGGACCTCCGGCGGGCAAGGGCCATACCCTTGCGACCCATTTTGCGCGCTGATCCTGCCGCAGCGTGTCGCCGCGCACGGTCAGGATTCTCTCCCGACGCGGCGGTAGGATGTTACCCGGCCAAAGCGGCCAACGGGGACGAAAACGGGATGCAAGGGCCAAGCTCTTGCCCGCCGGCGGCACCTTGAATGACTACTCCACCAATGGCCGAATTCGCCCAATCAGCCCCGCGATCCGCTCGGCCGCTTCGCTGAATGTTTTCACATCCACGCGGTTGTTGTTGCCGCGCGCTTCCTTGGCGGATTCCGTATATCCTTCCATGTCCGCTTCCAGCGCGTCCAGGATGATTTCGGCTTCGTCTTCGGTCAGGGTTAGTTTGATAGGCATTGTCGCACGGGTCCTGTGGTTGAATCACTGATCCATGAGCATATGTCGGTTCGCGCGTCCAGACAGAACCGCCTTTATCGCGATGTCGCGGGGGTCTGCGCGCGGCGGGCTTTTACCATGGCCATCATAGGGACGATCGGGAACAACCACTGTTCGCGGATCGACAGGCGTTTACGGTCATCCTGGCCGACGAGTTCTGCCTCGCCGGGGCGGAATGTGCCGAATACGCGATCGATCAGGATCAGCGAATTGGCATAATTGCAACGGGTGTCTTCGTAGGGGACCGAGTGGTGCAGGCTGTGATGCTGGACGGTTGTGAACAGGAACGCGTACCAGCGAGGGGGATCCATTCGCACATTGGCGTGGGCGAATGAGGACACGGCGACCCCGATGTTGGCGGCGCAAAATACGGCGACCAGCGGCACATCGAGCAGGGCGATGACGGACAGGCTGATCAGGAATAGTTCGATCGGATTGCCGACCGCGCCTTTCATCGCGTTGAGTTGCGTGATGTGGTGGTGGGGTGCGTGAACCAGCCAGAGCGGGGTGAAATTGTGCATCCCGCGATGCATCCAGTATTGGCCAAATTCGATCAGGAAAATGACCAAGGCGACCTGGGCGAGGAACGGCATCTGCGCGACCCACGGCGTGCTAATGCCCATGGCGAGTTTGAAGGCCTTGAGGGGGTCTTCGGCCAGATGCGTCGACACGAAATCGATCGCGGTAAAGCCGAGCACGACATAGAACACGTCGGTGAAAAATTCGCGCCAGGTCATGCGCCAGCCGATGTGGCGTTCCTTGACCCATTCGAGCGCCTGGATCAGGACGGTCGTGGAAACTATGGCAATCAGGATCGAATTGGGATTGTTGACCCAGGCCGCCGGCGCGAACGACCAGAACAGGATGATCGCGGCGACGAGTGCGGGCTGGACGAGGCTGAAAAGAAAAGTCTTCATGGTGTATTTCGTTTCAGTTCCGTTTTTGTAACACTGGCATATCCACCGTAGCCGCAAAAAGGCTGCCCACCGATACGTCACTTGCCGTATGCGCCAGTGGGCGTCCTGCGGGCAAACCGACCCTGCGAACGAGAGGAAATGCCATGCGCAAGTCGCTGTCAACTGCCCACCTGATATCGAGCATGCCCCTGTTGGCCGGAGCAGCGCTGCTGGGCCTGGCAGCGGCGCCGCTTGCGGCGCGGGCGCAAGAAGCGCAAGTCATTGATGTCCCCGGTTTTGCCGATTTCCTGACGGTCGATGGCGATACGGTTTGGGCGACCAACAAGGGCCGGGTCGAACGCTGGTCGTTAAAGGGAAAATTGGCCGGGACTCCGCTGGCGCATCCGTGCGGCGCGATGGCGATTCTGGCTGGATCGTTGTGGGTCGCCAATTGCGCCGATGGCACGCTGAACCGGATCGACCTTGCCACGGCAAAGCTGACCGCCACGATCGCGACAGGCATTGCCAATACGGATGGCGAAACCAATGTCGTGGCCGGCGCCGGATCGGTCTGGGTCGCCAGTGACAAAAAAGGTGTGATTTCGCGCATCGACCCCGCCACCAACTCGGTAATCGCAACGATCGCGGTCGATCCCGACACGTTCTATCTGGCGTATGGCTTTGGCTCGTTGTGGGCGGTCAGCGCGCCGCACCAGACGATCCAGCGGATCGATGCCGCCACCAACACAGTGGTCAAGACCGCCGCACTGGGCAAGGAGCCCGGCTTTCTGGTGGCAGGCGAAGACGCGGTCTGGGTTCAGGAACAAGGCGACGGCACGCTCGCGCGCGTCGATGCGGTGACGGGCGAAGTCACCGGCCGGGTGAAAGTGGGCGCGAATTTGAAATGGGGCGATATCGATGTGGGCGGCGGCAAAGTGTGGTTGCGCACAACCGATGATCAGATGTTTGCAGTGATCGATGCCAAAACGCTGACCATCGTGGCGCGTGTCGGCAAGGCGTCGGGCAGCGGCGCGCTGCGCTATACCAATGCCGGGGTGTGGACGACCGCGCATGATCATCACACTCTGGCATGGTGGCCTGCGCCCGCCATGCCCGCGCCCGCCTTGCCCGCGCCTGCCCCCCTACCGTGACCACCAAACAAGCGCTTATTGCGCCGCGCTGACCCGCCACACCGAATTGCCGAGATCGTCTGCGACCAGCAGCGATCCGTCGATTTCGGTGGCAAGGCCAACCGGGCGGCCATGCGCATGACCGTCGGCGGTCAGGAATCCGGTCAGCACGTCGACCGGTTTTCCGGCAGGGCGCCCCTTGGCAAACGGAATATAGATGACTTTATAGCCGTTGAACGGATCGCGATCCCAACTGCCATGTTCACCGACAAAGGCTCCACCGCGATATTGCGGCGGCATTGCGGCCCCGATTGAAAACGCCATGCCGAGCGGCGCGACATGCGAACCGAGGCCATAATCGGGCACAATCGCTTTGGCGACCAGTTCGGGCGCCTGTGGTTTGACGCGCGGGTCGAGGTGTTTGCCCCAATAGCTGTACGGCCAGCCATAAAACCCGTGATCGGTGATCGATGTCATATAATCGGGCACCAGATTGGGGCCCAATTCATCGCGTTCGTTGATCACCGCCCACAACTTGTGAGTCACCGGTTCAAATGTCAGGCCATTGGGGTTGCGCGTGCCGGTGGCGTACAGTCGATGGGCGCCCGTCGCCACGTCCACTTCCCAGATGGCGGCGCGTTCGAATTCGGCGGGCATGCCGTTTTCGGTGATATTGCTGTTGGACCCGATGCCGACATACAGCTTTGTGCCATCGGGGCTGGCGACCATGCTTTTGGTCCAGTGATGATCGATCGGGCCACCCGGCAGATCGGTCAGTTTTTCGCCCGGATCGGTCATCGTCGTCTGGCCGGGGGTATAATGAAAGCGGATCACCGCGTCGGTGTCTGCGACATACAGATCGTTGCCGATCAAGGCCATGCCGAACGGCGAATGCCGGTGCGTCATAAATGTAAATCGTTGATCCGCCACGCCCGCATGATGCGAATCGCGCAACAGAATAATGTCATTTGGCGCCTTGGGTCCCTTGCCGGCAGACCCTTTGATTACGCCCATGATGTAATCCTTGGGCCGGTTTACCGGCGGGTGGGGACCATCGGTTTCGGCGACCAGCACGTCACCATTGGGGAGCGTAAAGACCGATCGCGGATGGATCAGGCCGGTGGCAAAAGCCTGGACTTTCAGCCCGGCACCCGCAGTCGGCGCTTGCCCATTTTCCCATGGCGTGGGCGTGGCGATCTTCATCGGCGGCAACAGGTAATTGTGCGGCGCGGGCAGGACGACGTCGGGGCCGACCTGGTTATCAGGCGATGCCACCTGGCTGTGGCAACCCGGCAGCGCCAAGACCAAAGTCAGGGGCGGCAACACGGCATACAACAGGCGCAATGGGAAAAAGCGCATTACGAACGTTCTTTCAACTGAAAGGGTGCGGGGTGCGACCGATGCGATGGAACCATCTGGTTCAGCGCCCATGTCGCGGCCAGCACGACCACCACCGCCGCCGAGATCATCAGCCCGGTCGGTACCACCGAAGTGTAACCGTCGCGGCTGTGCACAAATGCATTGACCAGCGAAAGCACCAGCACAATCGCATAGCCGGCCCGGGTAATCATCGATGGCCAGCGCTGTTGCCCAAATGCCTGGATCAGCCCGATCACCACAAATACGCCCGCCGTGATCAACCCGATTGTCAGCAACCAGATTGAAAACGTTTCCCACGTCATGTTCGCCGATCGCGCGTAAATCAGGTCGGTCATGGCGGTCGCAATAAAGCATGCCGCCGGAAAGGTCATAAGTGCGGCGAAATACGGGCGTCGTAACCCACCTGACGGGTCGTTCTGCATGCTGAGTTGTCCCAAGGCTATGCCATGATAATGCCCGTCCCCGCCGATATGTTCCCGCAAGGGCACTGTATTGGCGCGCGCCGCATCAAAAGGGTATATTGCGCAGCATTATCGGGGCAGCGGGTAATGATGGGGCGGGGCATAAGGCACCTGGTGTGGTTGAGTGCGCGGGTTTTATCACACTCATGTGCAGTTTGCGTTGGCGCGGCGTTGGCGCAAAGGCTGACTAGTTATGCGCCTGGCGCGGTTTTGCCCTCCCCGGCCTTTTCAGCGCGAAGTTCACGCAGTTCCGCTTTCGTCTCGTGCAACAGATGGGTCAGGTCGGCGACGGCCTGGGTCAGGGCGAAGACTTCGCTTTCGCGCAACTGGTCGAGTTTCTGGTGAAGCAGTTCGATTTCCAGTTCGGCCTTGATATTGACCTTGTAATCGCTGGCCGCCGCCACCCGGTCGATGTCCTGCTGCCGGTTCTGGCTCATCATGATGAACGGCGCGGCATAGGCCGCCTGAAACGACAGCGCCAGATTCAGCAGGATAAACGGATAAGGGTCCCACTTTTGCACATAGGCGGTGACGTTGAGAATGATCCACGCCAGCAGAAACGCCGACTGGATAAGGATAAAGCGCCACGACCCCATCGTCGCCGCAACCGTATCGGCAACCCTTTGCCCCACGGTCAGATGCGGCGTCGTGGAATGCGCATCGCGCGAATGCCGCATCCGTTCGGCCCGCCGCACCAAGCGGATTTCGTGCAGGACTGCTTCTTCCGCCGCTTCGAGGAAGTGTCTGGTCGTCGCAATCGGATTCATCGGCGGGTATCTCCAAACAGCGGGGCCAATGGCCACATCGCTTAACGCAGTGCGCTGCCAAATTGGAAATTATTACGCGCCGGTGCCTCGCGTTGGAGCCGACAGACGCAAGCGAGATCCGGGGAAGTCCGGTTCTAATTTGCCAACCATTTGCTCGCAACGGCTTGCTGGCTATATGGTTGGCCAAGGGAGACGTCCGGTGGCCCAGTTTTCGGTTGACGATGCCAGGATCAACTTGTCGCGCCTGATCGCAGATGCGCTGGCTGGCGGGCCAGGACTTGCGAAGCCTGCCAGGAAATCAGAGGACACGAAATCAGAGGATACAATACGCATCTCAGGCTTAGGCGCAGCGTGTTTGGCGCTTACTATCCCCAACCTGCAGTCTATCGAGTGTTGTGTCCCCGGAACTCCTACCCGGAACTCCCCGCAAATCGATGCACGCCTGCTTTTGCGGCGGTCGCCAAAATTCCCAATCCGACTGGAAATATGTCAATGACGAGCAGGATTGGCTGCGCTGCCCTGACAGCGAAGATCATGACCGCCGAGGCAGCGGCCGCGATAATTGCACCAGGGGACACCGTCGGCCTGAGCGGGTTTACCGGCTCAGGCTATCCAAAGTCCGTTCCCCTTGCCCTCGCTTCGCGGATCGAAGCGGAGCATGCTGCAGGAAATCCGTTTCGTATTCGCGTCTGGACTGGCGCGTCCACCGGGCCCGAACTGGACGGCGCATTGGCTAGGGCCAAGGGCATAGAATTCCGCCTGCCGTACAATTCCGATCCGGTCGTCCGCGACCAGATCAATCGCGGCGAGATGGATTACTTCGACATGCACTTGTCGCAAGTCGCGCCGATGGCTTGGCAGGGGTTTCTGGGCCCGCTGGATGTGGCGGTGGTCGAAGTGACCGGTATTCGCAAGGACGGAACCCTGATCCCCTCGTCGTCGGTGGGCAATAACAAGACCTGGCTCGACCGCGCCGATAAAGTCATCCTTGAGGTCAATCGCTGGCAAAACCCGTTGCTCGAAGGCATGCACGATATCTATTACGGCACGGCCTTGCCGCCGCACCGCGTGCCCATTCCGCTGATCCGCCCGGATGACCGCATCGGCGAGCCGGGGTTTCGTTGCGATCCTGCAAAGATTGTTGCCATCGTCGAGACCGAGGCACCCGATCGCAATCTGCCCTTCGCACCGCCCGACGACACTGCGCGCGCGATCGCCGGACACCTGATGGAATTCCTTCGTCACGAAGTTGCCCGGGGACGGTTGCCCGCCTCGCTGCTGCCGATCCAGTCGGGCGTCGGCAACATCGCGAATGCTGTGCTGACCGAACTCGTAAATGGCCCTTTCGACAAAATGACCGCATATACCGAGGTCATTCAGGACGGCATGATCGACCTGCTGATGTCCGGAAAGCTGTCGTTCGCTTCGGCCACGTCGTTTTCGCTCAGCCCCGAGGCTGCGGCAATGCTGAACGCCAACATGGCGGATTTCCGAGATAAAATGATCCTGAGGCCCCAGGAAATCAGCAACCATCCCGAATTGATCCGCCGCCTTGGCTGCATCGCCACCAACGGCATGATCGAGGCCGACATTTATGGCAACGTCAATTCGACGCATGTAATGGGATCACGCATCCAGAACGGGATCGGCGGATCGGGCGACTTTGCCCGCAATGCCTATATCTCGGTCTTCATGTCGCCCTCCACTGCCAAAGGCGGCGCTATATCCGCGATCGTGCCGCAGGCGTCGCATGTTGATCATATCATGCAGGATGTGATGGTGGTCGTGACCGAACAGGGACTGGCGGACTTGCGAGGACTGAGCCCGAAACAGCGCGCCGCACTGGTCATCGAAAACTGTGCGCACCCGGACTACCGCCCGATGCTGGCCGATTACTACCGCCGTGCGAGGGGGCACTCTTACGGCCAGCACTCGCCATCGCTACCGGGCGAGGCGCTGTCGTGGCACCAGCGGTTCATGGATACCGGCACCATGCGGATGTAAATTTGCTGGTGGGCGGCGAGGTTTCCATTGCAACTTTGCCGACCACTTGCTCGTGACGACTTACTTAGCTATATAATTAGCCAAGGGAGACGTCCGATGGCCCAGTTTTCAGTTCACGATGCCAAAACTAACCTGTCACGCCTGATCGCAGATGCGCTCGCGGGCGGCGAAGTGGTGATCGCGCGCAGCAATATACCGGTGGTGCGGCTGGTCCCGCTGGAGCCGCGCGGACGCCGTCAATTTGGGGCGCTAAAGGGCAAAATTGCGACAGGACCGCACTTTGACGATCCACTGCCCGACGACGAATTGAGCGGATGGGACCTGGCTTGAACCTGCTGCTCGACACCCATGCGTTGATCTGGTGGCTGGCGGGCGACGACGCGCTAAGCCTGCCGGCACATGAAGCCATCGCGGACGAGACCAATTCCATTGCCGTCAGCGCAGCCTCCGCCATGGAGATCGCCACCAAGTTCCGCATCGGCAAACTGGCGCAAGCGGCGCTGCTGGCGCAAGATTTTGAGGCCATCGTTGCCGCGCAAGGATTTACCGAACTGCCCATCAGCATCCGCCATGCCCGGATCGCCGGCGCAATGACGATCGAACACAAAGACCCGTTTGACCGATTGTTGATGGCGCAGGCGCAAGTCGAAGATATGGCGCTGGTGTCGAACGAAGCGTTGTTTGACAGGCTTATGGTGAGGCGGCTGTGGTAGGGCAGCTACTAATTAGAGGTTTACGCACATGTCACCAAACTTGTCACCGAACTTGAACCCGGTCAGGATCAGTTGTGCCGAAGACGCCGATGCTGCTGCGACCCCCGCCATCAGGCTGGCAGTCGACAACAGCCCGCCATCGGCCCCAAACACCGTAGCGTGCAGCCATCAGGTGCGGTTGGTGGAATGACCTTCACCGATCGGCGTATCGTGGCTGTCGGGCGCGGCGGTTTGCTCACGGGTCTGCGGTGCTGGGGTTGCATTGATGTTCATTAGCGGCATTCGCAACCGCGACCCATTTGCAGGACGCATGTCGGCGTGGAGTATCACGCAGCCCGCGCGTCTGTGGTCCGTGCGGCCAAGCGCGGTCCGCTGAACGGGCGCAGCAACAGCGCATTTCTTTCGATGCCGATCCGGTATCGTAACAAAGACGCGTTCAGGATCGACCAGATGACAGCGATTTCCCAATCACCGAACGCCAGCGGCAGGATTGCGATTTCGCCAACGACCACCCAGTAATTCGGGTGCCGCACGTACCGGAATGGTCCGCTGCTGACCAGCGGCGCCTGATCATGGGTGATCACGCGCGTGGTCCAATAAGGCCCAAGCGTGGCGACAACCCAGACGCGCAACATCTGCAAAATGGCAAAAATACCAATCAATAGCCAAACCGGTCGGGTATCGATCGGGGTCGTCACCGCAATCGCGATCAGCCACGATGCGTGCAATAAGATGAATAGCGGATAATGCGCCTGGCCAACTTCGCGCCAACCCCGTTCCAGCAGCCGCTGTGTGTTGCGCGCGGCGATTGCCAGCTCGATCAGCCGTTGCGCGGCGACGAGCACCAGAACCCAGACCAGCGGGCTTTGCATCAGGTTCATGATGATGCTGACCGGTTACCGGCCAATTCCCAGGCGCCTGGCGCATTCCATCTTTGGTTCGGGGCCATGGTTGTCCGATCGTGTGAGCGATGCAGGGCCGCGTGCCACTGTTGCAATACATTTATGACTGGCGCGCTCGAATGTTCCCGCGGGAGGCGCGCGCGGGAAGCCCACCGAGTTTCACGAACCTGCCAATGTTCCTGTTCATCATAAAGCCGAATGGAATGTGGAGGGAATGGCGACTTGTGAGGACGATCAAATCTTGGCTTTCATGGCTCACAACGACAAACGCATGAGCAACTATTTTTACTTTCCCCGATCAGACCGTCGAGATCGAGCAAACGGTCACGATTTGAATGTCGGGTCTGGATCTGGTTGCCGCTATGCTGGCGATGCAATCGTGCCAATCACAGCGGGGCATCCAATCTTCGTCTTGATCAACCGGGTCGCCGGATCTCGGCACGTCGCTCTCAATCGCACTCCGGAGAGGTTGCTTCGGAAATAACGTTGCGGGCTCGTCAACCCAAGCGCATGTTCCCACCAGTTTTGCCCCTTCGAGGATGTGGGTGTGAAGAAAAGACGTTCTTTCATCACTCTGATCCGTACCCTTGGGCCTGGCTTCATTAGTGGCGCGGCAGACAACGACCCGGCCGGCATCGCAACTTACACCCAAGCGGGCGCTCAGTTCGGCTACGGACAATTATGGACGGCCTTGTTTGCGCTTCCGATGCTGATCGCGGTTCAAGAGGCCTGCGCCAGGATAGGCGCCGTCACCGGCAAGGGTTTGGCGGTAGTTATAAAAGACAACTACAGCAAAAAAATTGTTTACTCGGCAGTATTAATAATTATTATAGCTAATACTATCAATATCGGTGCTGATATTGGAGCAATGGCGGAAGGTATTGGGTTGATTTTACCCATATCGTTTACCGTACTTGTCA
>JAYTHT010000482.1:0-3375 GCA_043732365.1 Novosphingobium sp.
CGCCCCGCGCAAGCTGACCGGCGTCAATACGGCAATCCCTGCATCCTGCGCCGCAGTCTGCACCGGCGATGGTTGCAGTTTTTTGCCGCGCCCCGCCGGACGTGGTGGCTGGCAATAGACCGCAACGACCTGATGCCCGGCCGCGATCAGCGCGGTCAGCGTGGGCACTGCGAAATCGGGGGTTCCCATGAAGACAACGCGCATGGGCGATCGTGATCCTTTTTTTGACTTTCGTTTTGCCCATACGCCCCTATCTGTCGGGCGATGGCATCGCAAGAGATCGAGGCATTGGCCAATGCACTGGCCCGGCTGCCCGGGCTGGGCCCGCGTTCGGCGCGGCGTGCGGTGTTGTGGCTGATCAAGCGCCGCGAAACCGCGCTGACCGGGCTGATCGAGGCGCTGACGATGGTGCGCGACCAGCTGATCGAATGCCCGATCTGCGGCAATGTCGATACGACCAGTCCGTGCGGCATTTGCGCCGACCCGCGCCGCGATGCACGCGCGCTGTGCGTGGTTGAAGATGTCGCCGATCTGTGGGCGCTGGACCGCGCGCGGTTGTTCGCCGGGCGCTATCATGTGCTGGGCGGGCGGCTGTCGGCGCTGGACGGCGTGCGCCCCGAAGACCTTAACATCGCGCGCCTGATCGACCGCGTCGCAGCGGGCGGCATCGATGAAGTGGTGCTGGCGATGAATGCCACGCTCGAAGGCCAGACGACTGCGCATTACCTGGCCGAGCGGTTGGAGGGCTGGCCGGTGCGCCTGACCCAGTTGGCCCACGGCCTGCCGGTCGGTGGAGAGCTGGACTACCTGGACGAAGGCACTTTGGCACAAGCGCTTCGCGCAAGGCGGCCAATTGGCTGATATCCGGTTGGCTGATTTCGGGTACTTGCCAGTCGGCACAAGGCTTATTATCTGCACCCCATGGCCATTCGCGAAATCCTTGAAGTCCCCGATGCCCGGCTAAAGCAGGTATCGGCCCAGGTCGAAACATTCGACGCCGATCTGCGCACGCTCGTCACTGACATGTTCGAGACGATGTACGATGCCCCGGGCATCGGCCTTGCCGCGATTCAGGTCGGCGTGCCGTTGCGCGTGCTGGTCATCGATCTGCAGCCGGATGACCCCGATGCCGAGCCCGAGGAATGCTCCGCGCACGGCGGCCACAGCCATTCGCACCAACCGGTCAAGCGCGAACCGATGGTGTTCATCAACCCGGTGCTGACCCCCGTCACCGAAGACGAAACCGTCTATAGCGAAGGCTGCCTATCGGTCCCCGAAATCTATGCCGATGTGACCCGCCCCTCGGCGATCCATGTGCGCTGGCACGATCTGGATGGCAACACCTGCGAAAGCCGGATCGACGGCTTGCTGGCGACATGCCTGCAGCACGAGATGGACCATCTCGAAGGCATTTTGTTCATCGATCACTTGTCGCGGATGAAGCGCTCGATGCTGCTCAAGAAACTCGAAAAGATCCGCCGCGCCGCCTGATGCACGGGCTTGCCAGCAGAGCATGCACACTTTAGATTCACGGTTCGTTCCGTGAACATGGGTGTGATGTCGTGGATTCTCTGATTGTCGCCGGCATTGTCGTTGTTGCCCTGATTGCCGGTCTGGCCATCGGGTGGGTGCTGGGCGCACGCCCCGTGGCGGACTGGCGCGCACGCGCCGATACCAACGAAGCAACCGTCAAGACAATGACCGTGGACCTGGCCGTTCTGGGCGACCGCGTCCGGCTCGACGCGACGCTGGGCGCGCAACTGGCCGATTTGCGCCGCGAACGCGATACGCTGGCAACGCGCGCGGCCACTGCAGAGGCTCACATCCTGGGGGCCGCCACAACGCGTACCGATCTGGACGAATCCCGCAATCGAAACGAAACACTGGCCACTGAAAATGCGCGGCTGAAAGCTGATGCGGTTCATTTCGAAGAGCAGAAGCGCCTGCTGATCGATGCAAAAGCCGAACTGAGCAAGGAATTCGAAAACGCCGGTAGCAAAGTGCTGGAAAAGGCGCAGGAATCTTTCCTGCTGCGCGCCAGTGCCCGCTTTGAAGAAAGCGAAAAGACCCAGGGCGAGCGGTTGAAAACGCTGTTGGCGCCCGTCGATCAACGGCTCAAGGCGTATGAAGAACAAGTCGGCAAGCTCGAAAAAGACCGCGTCGATGCGTTCGGCAACCTGACCGGGCTGATCCAGTCGATGCGCGAAGGACAGGACCAGGTTCGCGCCGCCGCCGCGCAATTGGGCAATTCACTGCGCAATGGGCCCAAGACGCGCGGCCGTTGGGGCGAATTGCAACTGCGCAATGTGCTTGAGCAATGCGGATTGGCCGAACACACCGATTTCAAAGTCGAACAGTCGATCGAAACCGACGAGGGCCGCCTGCGCCCCGACGCGATCGTCAATATCCCGGGCAACAAGCTGCTGGTGATCGACGCCAAGGTTTCGCTCAACGCCTATCAGGACGCGGTTGAGGCGGACAACGATAGCGCGCGCGGCGCAGCCTTGAAAATGCACGTCCAATCGATGCGCAACCACATTCAAACGCTGGGCAGCAAATCGTACCAAAGCCAGTTCGACGACGCGCCCGATTACGTGCTGATGTTTGTGCCCGGTGAACATTTCATTGCCGCCGCCATGGAACACGACCCCGATCTGTGGAATTTTGCGTTTGAGCGCCGTGTGCTGCTCGCCAGCCCGACCAACCTGGTCGCGATCGCACGCACCATTGCTCAAGTTTGGCGCCAGGATGGTCTGGCGCGCGAAGCCCGCGAAATCGGCAAGATGGGCGCCGAAATGTACGAACGTTTGCGCGTGGCAAACGACCATCTGAAGCGAATGGGCTCTGGCCTGGAAAGCGCAGTCAGCAATTACAACAAATTTGTCGGTAGTTTTGAAAGCCGGGTGCTGTCTTCCGCGCGGCGCCTGCGCGACAAACACGTCGAACTGGGCGCCAAGGAAATCGAACTGGTTCCGCTGATTGAAAGCCGCCCGCGTCACGCCGACGAAACACCGGGAACTTATGCGGCAAGCGACGCATTGCCCAATGTTGGGACTGCCACAGACGCCGAAACCCATGTATCGAATATCGAGCCCTCACCCTCGCCTACCTCATCCCGGGCTTGATCTCCGCGATCCAGCCTCCTTACTTGCTTTCCCTCGGCGCCAAAACGCGCGGGAATCCAGGATCAAGCCTGGCACGGCATGTAAAGGAATGGGGCAGCAAAGGCCGTTATGACAACCGCGCAACCAAGCCAATCCAGCTCCAGACCGTCCAGCCCCAGCCCATCCAGCCTGCGCCTGATGATCGGTGCGACCGGCGTCGTGTTTGGCGACATCGGCACATCGCCGCTGTACGCCTTTCGCGAAAGCTTTA
>JAYTHT010000483.1:0-3373 GCA_043732365.1 Novosphingobium sp.
GAGCGGGAGGGATTCGAACCCTCGATACGCTTTTGGCGTATACTCACTTTCCAGGCGAGCGCCTTCGACCACTCGGCCACCGCTCCGCATGCACTGGAATATTGGGGCGACTAGCGGCATGGCGGGGGTTTCGCAAGGGCGCAGGCGGTGGCAAGCTGGGATAATGTCATATTTGTGCATCCGCTTCGCTCGATCCGGTTTTGCCCGGTTTCCTGTTGCCTGCCTGCTGCTTGGCGCAGCGTCGCCAGCTGTGATGGCCAAAACGGACGCGGCAGCAGTGCTGTCCCCGCCCGAAATTGTGGCGTCGGCGCCAGCGGTGGAATGGGTGGCGATCGCGCCTGTCGATCTGGTGGTGATGGATCTGGCGCCCGATGCCAAAGGTCATGCGCGCCGCGTGGTGATCCAGTTGCTGCCCGCGCCGTTTTCACAAGGGTGGATCAGCAATATCCGCAAGCTGGCGGCGGCGCACTGGTGGAACGGGACGAGCGTCAACCGGTTGCAGGACAATTACGTCGCGCAATGGGGGGATCCGGAAAGTGATGAGAAGGCGAAGGCCAAACCCCTGCCCGCTGGCCTGATTGAAAACAGCCAGGCGGCGTATGTCGCGGCGCGGTTTGCCTTGCCTGCCGACGCGGACCAAGCGCCGGCGTTCGGCAGCGATGCCTATGCGCCCGAAACGCGGATCATTGATGGCTGGCCGGTCGGGCTGGACAAGGACCATGCCTGGCCGTTACATTGTTACGGCATGGTTGGCGTGGGCCGCAACAATCCGCCCGACACTGGCACTGGGGCGGAACTGTATGCGGTCGTTGGACAGGCGCCGCGCCAGCTTGACCGCAACATCGCGCTGGTTGGCCGCGTGATCGAAGGGATCGACTTGCTGTCCAGTCTGCCGCGCGGGACCGGTCCGATCGGATTTTACAAGACGGCGGCCGAACGCGTACCGATTGTGGCGGTGCGCAATGGTGGCGATATACCCGGGCTGCCGATGTATCAGATGTTGTCGACCAATGGCGGCACGTTTGCCCGTTATGCTGCGGCACGCGCAAATCGGCGCGAACAGTTCTTTATCGCGCCAGCCGGCGGGGTGGACGCATGCAATGTGCCGGTGCCTGTGCGTCGCGCCCCGTGACGGACAATCCCGTGACGGATAACACCGTGACGGATAACACCGTGACGGACAACACCGTGGCGGACAACTCCGTAGCGGGCCCTGGCGGCGACGCCCAGGAATTCAGCGCGACACTCGTTCATTACATCGGCGCCAGCGACTGCAGCCCTGCTGCCCCGCCTGCCGGATCTAGTGAAGAGGCTCGATCAACAGTTCCATGGTATCGGGCATATCAACAAACACGAGTTCGATCGCCGCGCGCGTTGTGTCACCGACCAGGACCATGTCCCAGTTGATCGGGGACGAGCACGGATCGAAATGAGCCCGCGCAGGCGATGGTTCATCGCGCCCGATCACCTGGCAAGCGCCCATATTGGCAAGTTCGCCCAGCATTGCGTGCGGATCGATGCCCTTTGGCATGATACCTGGCGCCAGTCGAAAGCTGATGTGCCAGCCCTGGTCGGAACATTCCTCGGTCAGTAACGAACCCAAAAATTGGTCGTTTTTGAAAGCCGTACGCATTTTTTAGATCCAACCGCTGCAAACGATTGTGTCATTTTACCGGTCGCGGATTAATCTCAACCGGCGCGATCATACGGGCTTTCCCGTAAGCCGCCTAAAATTTCACGGCTAAAGTGTGATGCGAAAAAGCGGGCACCGGCTTTTCACAAAAAATTACGCAAAAATACAGGCCCCTAGAGTATTCTGTGATTCTTTCTCATCGCATCATGCTCTAGATCCTTTCTGCCTGCGCCACGGCGTCACTGGCGCGCAGCGCGCTGATGATCCGGGTAAGATGTGCCAGATCGCGCACTTCCAGATCGACGATATACGTATGAAACGGGTTTTCGCGCTGGGTCATTTCCAGATTGACGACATTGGCGTGGTTGCGCGCGAACACCCCGGCCATTTCGGCGAGCGTGCCGGGCCGGTTGTACAATTCGGCGCGCATCCGGCCGATTGCCCCGTCGGTGCGGGTATCCCACGACAAATCGATCCAGTCGGCATCGACCCCGTCGGCCAGTTTCAGGCAATCGATCGCGTGCACTTCGACCCCCATGCCCGGACGGCGCAGCCCGATGATCCGATCGCCGGGCACAGGATGGCAACACGGCGCGAGTTGAAACGCCGCACCCGGCGACAGTCCGCGCACCGCGATCGCGCGCTGTTGGCGCGGCCAGGCATCCTGCGGCCAGTCTTCGCCCTCCGGCAATTGTGCCGCGCTGCCGGGCAACAACGCCTCCATGACTTGCCGATCGGTGACACGGGCTTGGCCAATCGCGACCATCAATTCGTCTTCACTGCTGAATTTCAGGCGGCGGATGCCCTCGATCAGCGCCTTTTTGCCGATCTTTGTGGGCAGGCGCTCGACGATTTCATCATACAACTTGCGCCCGGTGGCTGCGATATCGGCACGTTCTTTCTGGCGCACCGCGCGGCGGATCGCGGCGCGTGCCTTGCCGGTGACCGCGAATGACAGCCACGACAATTGCGGTTCGGACGTGCGGCTACGGATGATCTCGACAACGTCGCCATTGATCAGCGCTGTGCGCAGCGGGACATGGCGGCCGTTGATTTTGGCGCCGACCGCGACCGCGCCCAGATTGGTGTGCACTGCAAAGGCAAAATCGATCGGCGTGGCACCCTTGGGCAGCTGGAACAGCGCTCCTTTTGGCGTGAACGCGAAAATGCGATCCTGGTACATCGCCATCTTGGTGTTTTCGAGCAGTTCCTCGGGATCGCTGCTGGCATCGAGGATCTCGACCAGATCGCGCAACCAGCCTACTTGTCCATCGGGTTTTTGCCCGCTCTGTTTGTACGCCCAGTGCGCGGCGAGCCCGAATTCGTTGGTCTGGTGCATTTCGCCGGTCTTGATCTGCACTTCGACGCGCATCGCATTGTTGTAGATCAGCGTGGTATGCAGGCTTTTGTACCCATTGATTTTCGGGGTCGAGATATAGTCCTTGAACCGTCCCGGAATCATTTGCCACGTCCGGTGCAACACGCCCAGCGCGACATAACAGTCATCTTCGCCATCGGTCAGCACGCGAAACGCCATGATGTCGGTTATCTGTTCGAACGAGACATGGCGCTCGGCCATTTTCTTCCAGATCGAATAGGGGTGTTTCTCGCGGCCCGCGACTTCGACCCGCAAATTTTTCTCCGCCAGCGCCTGTTTCACTTCCAGCGCGATCGCATCGACCTGGCCTTCGCCGGCGGTGCGGATTGCCTCCAACCGCCCGGTGATTGTGGCATAGGCAT
>JAYTHT010000484.1:0-3361 GCA_043732365.1 Novosphingobium sp.
GCTGGCAACACCTAGCGCCAATTCCAGAACCTCGCGCGCGGCCCAGTGATGGTTCCACAGCCCGAGCATATAATCGACCAGCGCCAGATAAAACTCCGACCACACCGTAAGTGCCAGCAATGCCAGGCCGGCGATCAGCGCCGCCCACACCAGCGCGACGTCGGCATAACTGTCCGACATACGGGTGACGACTGTGACAATTTCGGCATTGGCGTGCGCCTCTGCCGCGCCAACCGCTGCGGCGACTTTGGCGTTGTCAGCGGGGGACAGGATCGGTGTTGTCATTGCCATATCCTTTACCATCTGCCCCTTACCATCCACCCGAGGCGCCGCCGCCGCCGGAACCGCCGCCGCCACCGGAAAATCCGCCCCCGCCGCCGCCGCCCCAATCGGAACCGCCCCCGCCGCCGCCGAACCCGCCGAGAAACATCGGGAAAATCGACACGCCGCCGCCATAACGCCGGCCACCGCCGCCCATCATGCGCACAAATGGCAGGACAAAAAACAGTCCAAAGATGATCAGAAACACCACCGTCCCGGCGTCGAAATGCGGTTGCGCCTCGCGCTTGACTTGCTCTGCGGCTTTGGCCGCGACTGCGCGCGCCTGATCATCGGGCAGGCGCAGTTGCGTAATCAAGTGATCGGTCGCGGCGTTGATCCCGCCCGCATAGTCGCCGGCTTTGAACCGGGGAGACAAGTCGTGGCGGATAATGATGCTCGACAGCGCGTCGGTCATGATCCCTTCGAGCCCATAGCCAACTTCGATCCGCACTTTGTGTTCGACAGGTGCGACGACCAGCAACAGGCCGTCATTGCGCTGTTTGTTGCCGATGCCCCAGGCGCGGAACAGGCCGTTGGCGTATTCTTCGATTTCGTTGCCGCCCAGACTGGGCACGGTGGCCACGACAATCTGACGTTGCGACTGGGTCTCGAAATTCGCCAGCTTTGCATCGAGCGCCGTAATTTCGGCAGGTTGCAGGATATGCGCAGCGTCGACCACCCGGCCGGTCAGCGCGGGATAAGCCGGTGCCGCCATCGTTGGGCATACAGCAGCCAGCGCAACCAGCGTCACAGCAATCACTGCGAAAAACCGGTTCAAGGCGCGGGGCCATGCGGCGCCTTTGGTCACTTCTTGACTGCCGGCGTGTCAAAGCTGATCGTGGGCGCGGTGTCGGCGCCAGGGGTCGTCGCGGCGAATGGCACCATCGGTTTGGAGCCGTAAATCACATTGGCGGCGATCACCGCCGGAAACGTACGGATCGTGACATTGTATTCGCGCACGGCTTCGTTGTAATCGTGGCGCGCCACGTTGATGCGGTTTTCGGTCCCTTCCAACTGGCTTTGCAGTGCGAGGAAGTTCTCGTTTGATTTCAGATCGGGATAGGCCTCGGTCGTGGCGAGCAGGCGGCCCAGTCCTTGCGACAATTCGCCCTGGGCCTTTTCGAATTTGGCCATCTTGGCAGGATCGGACACATCATCGGCGCTGACCTGGATCGAGGTCGCTTTGGCGCGCGCCTCGGTCACTTTGGTCAGCGTGTCCTGTTCCTGTTTGGCATACCCCTTTACCGTCGACACCAGATTGGGGATCAGGTCGGATCGGCGCTGATACTGGCTTTGCACATCGGACCACTTTGCCTTCGCATTTTCCTGCGCGGTGGGGATCGAATTGACCCCGCATCCGGCGAGCGAAATTGCGGCAGCGGCAACAAGAGCAATACGGCTGAACAGGCGAGCGGCCATGAGCTTTGAACTTTCTTCCCCGGTGGAATGTCTGACGCGATATTCCCTACACAATAGATAGCGCAGTCCCATCCTGGTTCAAGCGCGACCGGTCGATATGAGAATACGGTTCGTCGGTTGACATGATCTTGCGGAGACCAAGCTGTAATGGCAAGCGCGTTATATTAACCAGCACAAAAGGGTCGGGTATGGCGCTCGTGAGCGAATTCAAGGGTTTCATTTTGCGTGGCAATGTAATGGACCTGGCCGTCGGTGTGATCATCGGCGCGGCATTTGGCAAAATTGTCACCTCGCTGACCGAAGATTTGATCATGCCCGTTGTCAGTCTTGTCACCGGCGGCGTCAATTTCTCCAACAAATTTCTTGTGCTGAGCACGATCCCGGCAACTTACAAAGGGCCGCCTGCGGATTATGCCGCGTTGAAGGCGGCCGGAGCAGCGCTGTTCGGATATGGTGCGTTCCTGACCAATGTCATCAATTTCATGCTGATGGCGCTGGTGATCTTCCTGCTGGTGAAAACAGTCGCCAGGGCAATGCCGAAACCCGAAGTGGTTGCGCCGCCCGCAGCGCCGGCTGGACCGACCGAAGTCGAATTGCTGTCCGAAATCCGCGATGCGCTCAAAGCCCGCGCCTGATTGTCTGGCCCGGCGCTCCGGCCCAAGAAGGCCCGGAGTGTCGCTGAAACACTACGTGTCGGTCGCATGACCTGCCCCCTTTCCTTTTCCGCCATGCGCCCTATATGCATTCCTGCCGGTTTCGACCGGCTATGGTGATAAATTGTGACGCATAATAGGCGCAGCGGACCCGGGGGCGGTACCCGGCGGCTCCACCACCTTTTCCGTTGGCGACAACGGAACAGATGACGGGGCCGAACTAGGATCGACGTGTGTTGAAAAGCGTTATTTTTGCCCGGGCTGAGTAACCCGTTCAAGGCTCAAAACCCACAAGTGCAAACGATAACTCAGCACTCGCTCTCGCGGCGTAATCTGACGGCCTAACGGCCTGATCTTACAAGGCGTATTGCGCGGTCGGGCCCACCGGGCAACAGAAGGGATTCCAGGGGTTGGGGGCGTACCCGGCAACAGAAACGCCCCACCTTTCAAGGTGGTATTCCGCTCTGGCCATTGCCGGAGCCAACGCGACCCGCGCGCCGGGCCGCTTCGATGGCATGGCCCGAAACTTCGTTGCGGGGTGTCGGTACCGGCCCGTTCCCCCTACCCGACTGACCATTGATGGTATGCCGTGTGCCAATTGGGGGCCGATTGAGCCGAGGAAGCTGGCTGGTACCATCTTCGAAATTCGCTCTTTCGCGCGTTTCGTGTCAGCCTCTGAGGCCCAATATTCATCGGAAATGTGCAAATCTGTTCTGGAGAAAAAAGTCATAGTGTTGCACGAGCCGCAGTTATGACCAGCACGCCCGGTAGCCCCAAGCCGCCACCACCGACGATCAGCATCATCATCCCCGCCTATAACGAGGAGGATTACCTGCCCGCGTGCCTTGACGCCGTGATGCAACACGTCGCCGGGCTGGCGATGGAAGTGATTGTCGTCGACAACAACAGCACCGATGGCACCCGCGCGGTGGTCGAACGCTACCCCGGGGTCCGCTATGTGTTCGAAC
>JAYTHT010000485.1:0-3348 GCA_043732365.1 Novosphingobium sp.
CATTGTCACCACTTTGCTGCCGCGCGTCACTTGCAGCACCATTTTGGTCACCGGCTGTTTGACCCCGCCCGCATCGGCCAGCGCATCGAGCACGCGTTCGCCGTGCGGGGTCACATTGAACCGCCCGCCATTGGCGACATCGCCCAGTACCGACACATTTTTTTGCGCATTGTGCGTGATTCGCACGATCACTTGCGGATGGTTGGCTTTGCCGCGCAGGCGTTCGGCGATGTCGCGTTCGATCTCGCGCGGGGACCGCCCGGCGACCACGATATCGCCCACGAATGGCACAGCGATCCGCCCGGTTTCATCGACCATCTGTTCGGGCAACCCGCTGCTGCGCGCCGCCTGAATACCCGAACTGACGGTGCCCAGCGGATTGAGCGTGCCAAATAGCGCGGCTGGCGGCGCCTCCCATATCGCGATGTCGATCGTATCGCCTTTGCCGATGACCATGCCCACTGCCGCAATATCGCCCAGCGTTTCGGCAAAGGTCTGGCCGCGTTCGCTGGCGAAAATCTGCCGCGCGGTGGCGCCGGTCAGATCGACCACGGCAATCGGCGCAGCAGCCACCGGCCTGCCCGCCGCGCGGGTAACGGTTCCTGCATACGGCCCCGAGCGCCCGAATTGGCTGCACGCGGATAGCGCGCCAATCAGCGCTAGCGCCGCGATTGATCCGGTAATGCGACGCCTGCCTGTGTTGCGCGGGTCACAATGCCAATTCGGAGTGTTCGTCATATCCGTCGTGCCTGATTCCAGTTTCGAGCATCGGCATAGCGCGGTTCGGGGCACGGAAATCATACGTATGGCTCCGGATCGGTCGGTTAACGCGGGCGGGTCGCGCACCGGGTCCAATGCTTGGGCAAAACCCCTGCGATTGCGCCGGTCAGAGCGAGCGACCGCCCGCAGTTGCGTGGCCTCCGAACCAGACCCCGCCGCCCCGTAATGCCGCCGAAACCGCGCGATTCCAGATGCAATACGGGTTTGGGCTCAGGATACACCCGGGTATCCAGCCCCTTGGCCGGGCGTTAAAAACGGACATTGCATGACCGACATCACTGCGCATTCGTATGGCTTATCGAAAGGCGGCGGGCCCAGAACGTGGTTGCCCAGAGCCTGGTTTTTGGCGCCGCTATTTCTGCTGTGCGTCGTGCTGCCCACGCTGATCGCGGTGCTGTATTTTGGCGTGCTTGCGTCCGATGTCTTTGTGTCGGAATCGCGCTTTATCGTGCGCGGACAGGACAAGGCGACGCCGACCGCGCTCGGACTTTTGCTGAACAATGCCGCGCTCAGCCATGGCACGCCCGAAAGCACCGCGGCGCAAAGCTATTTGCTGTCGCGCGATGCGCTGGGCGCGCTCAACCAAGGCGATGCGTTTGCGCGTGCCTATTCGAGGCCCACGATTTCGCGGCTCGACCGGTTTGACGGGCTGGGTTTGGGCGGCGGTTTTGAGGATTTGTACAAGTATTACGACGGCCATGTCCGGATCGACACCGACAGTGCGGTGGGCATTACCGTGCTGACCGTACGCGCCTACAGCGCCGCCGACGCGCATGCGATCAACGAACATCTGCTGCAGCTGGCCGAGACGACGGTCAACCATATGAGCGCGCGGGCGCGCGGCGACCTGATCACCAGCGCGGGGCAAGAGGTCTATGACGCAAAGGCAACCGCCCGCGCGGCGGGCGCAGCATTGGCGCGGTATCGCAACACTGCCGGCGTGATTGATCCCGAAAAGCAGGCGCCGATCCAGTACGAACTGGTGTCAAAGTTGCAGGATGAATTGATCGAGGCGCGCAGTGATCGACGGCAATTGTCGGTGGTCGCGCCGCAAAGCGCGCAGATTGTCGCACTCGACGCCAGAATTTCCGAGATCGAACAGCGCATTGCCGAACAATCGGGGCTGGCTGCGGGCAATCGCAAGAAATCGCTCGCCGCTGCGAGCGAGGAATATGGCCGCCTGACGCTCGACACCGACTTTGCGGCCAAACGGCTGGCCGCCGCGCTGGCCTCGTTGGAAACTGCGGAAAATGAAGCGCAGCACCAGTCGAGCTATGTCGAGCGCATTGTCGAGCCGAACTTTCCCGACAAGGCGATCGAGCCGCGCCGCGCGCGCGCGATCGCCACGACGCTGGTGTTCAGCCTGATCGTATGGGGCCTGGCGACATTGCTGATTGCCGGGATCAGGGAGCACGCGTCATGACCGGGATTTCGCGCAGCCTTTCCCCCCGGCCGGGCCGCGCAACGCTGGCGCAGGCCTGGGCGGTGCAATGCCGGGTGACCGGCGCGTTGTTGATGCGCGAAGTTCTGACCCGTTATGGCCGTCACAATATCGGCATACTGTGGCTGTTTGTCGAACCGATGATGTTTACCCTGGGCGTGACCGCGCTGTGGACCATAACCCGGTCCGCGCATGGCTCAACCATTCCGATCACCGCGTTTGCGCTGACCGGATATTCCAGCGTGCTGTTGTGGCGCAATATGCCCGCGCGTTGCATCAGCGCGATCGAGCCCAACCGCAGCTTGCTCTATCACCGCAACGTCCGCGTTCTGGACATTATCGTTGCCCGCCTGCTGTTGGAATTTGGCGGGACGACCATATCGTTCATTCTGCTCGGTCTGTTTTTCATGACTTTGGGCCTGCTCGACCCACCCGAAGACCTGGCTACCGTGATCGCCGGATGGGTGATGCTGGCCTGGTTCGGCATGGCGCTGGGCCTGTTGCTGGGCGCCTTGTCGATCGAATACGAGCTGGTCGAAAAACTGTGGCATCCGATTTCGTACCTGACTCTGCCGCTGTCGGGCGCGGCTTATATCGTCGATGCCCTTCCCGTTACCGTTCAGCCGCTTGCGCTCTATGTGCCGATGGTCAACGGGATCGAATTGTTGCGTCAGGGTTATTTCGGCAGCCATGCCCGGGCACATTACGACATCGGCTATATGGCGGCGGTGTCGCTGGTCATTACGGTATTGGGCTTGGTCCAGTTGCGCCGGACCGCCAAACGGATCTTGGTCGAATGATCCGGCTGCACAATGTCCATATGCATTATCCGGTGCGGTCCGGCCGCCGGGAAATCCTGCGCGGGATCAGTTTCGAACTGGGCCGAGGCGAAAAACTCGGCATTTTCGGTCGCAACGGCGCGGGCAAATCAACCTTGATTCGACTGATCAGCGGTGCGGAATTTCCCACCGCAGGCACAATCGAACGCACCATGTCGGTATCGTGGCCACTGGCATTTGGCGGCGCGTTCCAGGGATCACTGACCGGGCGCGACAATGTCCGCTTCATCAGCCGGATCTACGCTGCCGATTTTGAGACAAACATGCAATCGGTCGAAGAATTTGCCG